>DATCXD010000047.1:0-4320 GCA_036566005.1 Micromonosporaceae bacterium
CCTGACCCGGCGGCGGGGAGCCGCAGCAGGTACGTTTTTCCCATACCACGCGGAACACGGCGCTCACACCGGCGGACGACCGGCCCGGCCCGCGCTCGGCAGCGTCGCCGGGGTCGGCGTCACCGAGAGTTGACGCCGAGAGTTGACGAGGAGTTGGCGTGCAGGAGTTCTCGGTGCCATCGGTCGCCACGATCGCGGCCACGACGAACCTCACCGATCCGGTGTGGGACAACGCGGCCGCAGCGCCCGAGGTCGTGCAGTTCAGCCGGCGGGTCGATGACCAGTGGCGCGATGTCACCTGCGGAGAGTTCCGCGACGACGTCGTACGGTTGGCCAAGGGGCTGATCGCCTCCGGCGTCCGGGCCGGCGATCGCGTCGGCCTCATGAGCCGGACGCGCTATGAGTGGACGCTGGCTGACTACGCCATCTGGTCGGCCGGAGCGATCACCGTACCGGTCTACGAGACGTCCAGCTCCGAGCAGGTCGCGTGGATCCTGTCCGACTCGGGCGCGGTCGCCTGCTTCGTGGAGACACCGGCACACGCGGCGACAGTCGACGAGTCACGCGGCGAGCTCGCCGATCTGCGCGATGTCTGGGCCATCGACGGTGGCGATCTTGCCCGACTCGTCGACCGCGGCCGCGCCACCGCCGATGCCGCTCTTGACGAGCGGCGGACGGCCGTGACGGCCGACGACGTCGCCACGATCATCTATACGAGCGGCACCACGGGCCGACCCAAGGGCTGCGTCCTGACCCATCGGAACATGTATTCCGATATCGCCAACGCCATCCCTGGTCTGCGCAACCTGTTCCAGGAGGGTGCGAGCACGCTGCTGTTCCTGCCGCTCGCGCATTCGTTCGCGCGGTTGATCCAGATCGGCGTGGTGACCGCCCGCACGCACACCCGTCATACCGCCGACATCAAGAACCTCGCCGACGAACTGTCCGAATTCCGGCCGACGTTCGTCCTGGCCGTACCGAGGGTGTTCGAAAAGGTCTACAACACCGCGCGGCAGCGGGCGCACGCCGACGGCAAGGGAGCGATCTTCGATCGCGCCGACAGCACCGCCGTCGCCTACAGCGAGGCGTTGGACACCGCGGACGGTCCGGGCCTGGGCCTTCGTCTGCGCCACAAGCTGTTCGACCGGCTGGTCTACGGAAAGCTGCGGGCCGCGCTCGGCGGCCGCTGCTCGTCGGCGATCTCCGGCGGAGCGCCGTTGGGTGACCGGCTCGCCCATTTCTTCCGCGGCATCGGGGTCACCGTCTTCGAGGGGTACGGCTTGACCGAGACCTCACCGGCCGCGGCTGTGAACCTCGAAACGGCGATCCGGCTCGGCACCGTGGGCCGGCCGCTGCCGGGCGTAACGATCCGGATCGCCGACGACGGCGAGATTCTGATCAAGGGCGACCTGGTGTTCCAGGGCTACTGGCGCAATCCGGCTGCCACGGCCGAGGCGCTGGCGGACGGCTGGTTCCGCACCGGCGACCTGGGATCGCTCGACTCGGACGGCTACCTCAAGATCATTGGCCGCAAGAAGGAACTCTTGGTCACCGCGGCCGGCAAGAACGTCGCGCCGGCCGTCCTGGAGGACCGCCTTCGCGCCCATCCACTCGTCAGCCAGGCCATGGTCGTCGGCGACGGCAAGCCGTTCATCGCCGCACTCGTCACGATCGATGACGAGGCCTGGCCGAAGTGGCTCGCCGAAAACGGACTGCCGGCCGACGCCACGGTGGAAGACATGCGGGCCGACGAACGGGTACGGTCGACCATCGGCGCGGCGATCGCCGAAGCGAACAAGGCAGTGTCCCACCCCGAGGCGATCAAGAGTTTCCGGGTGCTGCCGCGCGACTGGTCGGAGCAGACCGGCGAGCTGACGCCGTCACTCAAGCTCAAACGCAATGTCGTGATGAAGGAGTACGCCGACGAGATCGCCGCGATCTACGCCTGAACCACCCGACCGTCACGGTCCGGTGCTCGCTCATCAACCGCCGGATCCGGATGCAACGGCGGCCGAAGGCGCGCGCCCGGCGGCCGATTCGGACGGCGATGGCCGTGCGCCCCGGACGCATGGCGTCTGGGACGACGGTGTCTGGTCCGAGGAGGACTGGACGATCGGCGATGCGGGCGATCCGGCCGACGGCCGGGCCGGTCAGATATCGGTGCCGGCCGGCGCGCTCGGCGGCGTCGAGCGGCGTCCGGCCACGCTCCGATCCGATCCGGCCACGCTGACCGACACCGGCCAGATTCCGGACTACCAGGTCCCGCCGCGCGCGTTCATGCTCGTCGGGCGATTCGCCGTCCTCGCGCTCGTGACCGTGCTCGGTCTGCTCGCCACCGGATCACCGTGGATCGTCGCGTTCGCCGGGTTGTTCGCGATCGCTTCGCTGCCGGCCTGGGCCGCGGTGCCGGATCGCTCGACCGCGCCGGTTGGCCGAGCGGCAGAGATCGTCATCACCTGCTTTGCGGCCGAGTTCGTCGTACGCAACGCCCATCCGCACATGTTCGCGCCAGCCGGAGTGGCCGCCGGCGCGATGCTCCCCTACCTCGTGGTGCCGCCGGTGGCGGCCGCCATGCAGCGGCGCCGACGCGAGGCCGCCGGGCTCCTGGCGCTCGCCGCCATCGTCTTGACGGTCCTCGGTTTGGTCGATGACCAGATCAACGACCGGGGCTACCTGACCGGTTCAATCGAGTGGGTGCTGCTGGCCGCGGTCGCGGCCGCCGCCACATCGGTGCTCCGGGACCTGCTCGCGCAACGGCGTGACCGGCCGCCGCCGTACGCGGAGGCGACCCGGTTGCTGACCCAGCTCCGTACGGTGGCCCGCCAGCTGCCCGGGGCCACACTCGATCCGGGTGGCCTGGCCGAACATCTGCTCGACGACGTACGGACCGTGGCCCGTTCCGATCGCGCCGCGGTCATGTGCGCGAGCGGCGGGAACCGGCTCGTGGTGCTGGCCCAGTCCGGGGCGACCCGGATCGACTGGGAGACGTCCCTCGACGCCGATTCGATGATCTCCGAGGCCTGGGCGAACCAGCTGCCACAGACCGGGAGCACATCCCAGGCCCGTACGCATCCCGGCGGCGACGTTTCGGTCCTCGTGGTCCCGATGGCGGCTGGAGTCCGTACCGTCGGATTGTTGACTCTCGAATGCGACGTAGCCGGCGCATACCCCCGAGACGTGATCAATCGGGTATCGGCGCTGGCCGCGCCCGCGGCCCTGCGCCTGGAGGCCGCTCTGCTCTTCGACGAGGTTCGATCGCTTGCGACCAACGAGGAGCGGCAGCGCCTGGCACGCGAGATCCACGACGGCGTGGCTCAGGAACTCGTGATGGTCGGATACGGCATCGACAACACGCTCGCGGTCCTGCCGCACGCCGCCACCGATGCCGCCGACGAGCTGCGATCGCTGCGGTCCGAGGTCACCCGCGTCATCACTGAGCTGCGGCTTTCCCTTTTCGAGCTGCGCAGTGAGGTCGATCGGCACGGCGGTCTCGCGGCGGCCATCTCCGAGTACGCCCGCACCGTCGGCGCCTCCGGTGGGCTGCGCGTCCACATGTCGCTGGACGAGTCGACGGCTCGCCTGCCGGCCGCGGTGGAGGGTGAGCTGCTCCGCATCGCCCAGGAAGCGATCACCAATGCCCGCAAGCATGCCGGCGCCTCGAACCTGTGGGTAACCTGTACGGTAGACCCTCCATTCGCGCAGGTCGAAGTCTCAGATGATGGCCACGGCATAGCTGACCAGCGCCCGGACGGCCGCTACGGTCTTGCGATCATGGCCGAGAGAGCGGAACGTATCCGTGGTCGGTTGGAAGTCCGACCACGGGAGCCCAGTGGCACCACGGTGGCCATCGTGATAGGAACATCACCCCGGGTGAGATAGGTGCCCTTCGGCGAAGGGCACCATGGGTTAGCCCGTGCCGCGTAGAGGGAGTACAACCGGCTATGTCCACCAGCACTACCCCGATAGCCCGTACACGGGTGCTCCTCGTCGATGACCACGATCTCATCCGCAAAGGCTTGCGCCACGCGTTCGAGCGTGACCGGCAGTTCGAGGTGATCGGCGAGGCGGCGACCGCGGCCGATGCCGTCCGGCAGGCCGGCAACCTGCAACCCGATGTCGTCATCATGGATCTCCGCCTGCCCGACGGCAGCGGACTCGAGGCCACGCGCGCGCTGCGCAAGGCAAGCACGACCATGGGCATCGTCGTGCTGACCATGTACGCCGGCGACGATCAGCTCTTCGGCGCCTTGGAGGCGGGCGCGAGCGCGTTCGTGCCGAAGACCGCGCCGGCGGACGAGGTCGTCGCGGCCGCCCGGCACG
>DATCXD010000096.1:0-2853 GCA_036566005.1 Micromonosporaceae bacterium
GCTCAGGGCCGCGATGCCAACGGCCGGACCGCCGACACGGTCACGCCGACCATCGAGCCGTTCGCACAAGCGACGGTACGGCCGGACGAGCCGGCCGTACGCGCGGCCGAGCCGAGCGCCCGGGCCACCGATACGCTCGACCGTCCCGCCGATTCCAGCGGGACCGGGACCGAGCGGGTCCACACCCGGGAGCGCGACAGCCGGGACAACCGTGACGGTCGCGACAACCGCGATGGCCGCGACAACGGCCCGCGCGGCGACCGTGACAACGTATCCCGGGACAACCGGGACAGCCGGGACAACCGTGATCAGCGCGGCGATCGCGAGCAGCAGCCTCGTGGCCAGCGCAATGAGCGCGGCGACCGCGGCGACCAGCGCAACAACGATCGCGACCAACGCAACAACGATCGCGGTCCGCGCGACCAGCGCGGCGGCGACGACCAGGGCGATGACGACGACAACCGCCGCAGTCGCCGCAGCCGCTTCCGCGAGCGTAACCGCCGTGGTCGCGACCGTGGCGAGGGCGGCGGTGGCGGCAACGAGCCGCAGGTCAACGACGACGATGTGTTGATCCCGGTCGCCGGCATTGTGGACGTCCTGGACAACTACGCCTTCGTGCGTACGTCCGGCTACCTGTCCGGCCCGAACGACGTGTACGTCTCGATGGCCCAGATCAAGCGCTACGGGCTGCGTCGCGGCGACGCGGTTACCGGTGCCGTCCGGACCGTACGTGAGGGTGGCGACGGACGCCGGGACAAGTACAACCCGCTGGTCCGGCTCGACTCGATCAACGGCATGGACGTCGAGGAGTCGCGTCGCCGGCCGGAGTTCTACAAGCTCACGCCGCTCTACCCGCAGGATCGCCTGCGCCTGGAGACCGAGGCGAACATCCTCACCACCCGCGTCATCGACCTGGTGATGCCGATCGGCAAGGGCCAGCGTGCCCTGATCGTATCGCCGCCAAAGGCCGGCAAGACGATGGTGTTGCAGTCGATCGCGAACGCGATCACCCGCAACAACCCGGAATGCCACCTGATGGTCGTGCTCGTCGACGAGCGACCGGAAGAGGTCACCGACATGCAACGGTCGGTGAAGGGCGAGGTCATCGCGTCCACTTTCGACCGTCCGCCGTCCGACCACACAACGGTGGCCGAGCTGTCGATCGAGCGGGCCAAGCGGCTCGTCGAACTCGGGCACGACGTCGTCGTCCTGCTCGACTCGATCACCCGGCTCGGGCGCGCGTACAACAATGCGTCGCCCGCATCCGGCCGGATCCTGTCCGGTGGTATCGACTCGACCGCGCTGTACCCGCCGAAGCGCTTCCTCGGCGCGGCGCGCAACATCGAGCATGGCGGCTCGCTCACCATCATCGCCACGGCGCTGGTGGAGACCGGCTCGACCGGTGACACCGTGATCTTCGAGGAGTTCAAGGGCACCGGCAACGCCGAGCTCAAGCTCGACCGGAAGATCGCCGACAAGCGGGTGTGGCCGGCGATCGACATCGATCCGTCCAGCACGCGTAAGGAAGAGATCCTGCTAGCTCCCGATGAGTTGGCGATCGTGCTCAAGCTGCGCAAGGTGCTGCACGCGCTCGACTCGCAGCAGGCGATCGAACTGCTGCTCGACCGGCTGAAGAAGACGCGGACGAACATCGAGTTCCTGATGCAGATCGCGCAGTCGACGCCGGGCGAGTAAGTCCGCACCGCGCGGATGGGTCGCTCTCTCACCGAGAGCGGCCCATCGCCGTGTTCGCTGGCCCGCGTCTTCGCTGGATCCGCGGCGAGCTGTCTTCGCTGGACCCGCCGCGAGCCGTCTTCGCTGGACCTGCCGCGGCGCCGGCCGAACGAGGTTTAGAAATCCCCGTCGGCGACCTGGAACACGGTGAGTCCGAGCGATCGCCACATCCGTACGACCTGGGCCCGGTCGTCGAACACGCCGGTGATCTGGAAGCGGTGCCGGATCTCGCGTTCGAAGATTTCCGCCTTGACCACGGAGTCCCGGCGGGTGTCACCGGTGCGCCGCATGAACAACGCCTCGTAGGGCACGTCGACATGACGCTTCAGCCACGTCTCGGTGGCGGCGCGGCCGTTGTCGGTGCGACCGGTGCAGTAGACGATCTGGTGCCCGAATGCGTGCATAGCACGGACCGCCGTGATGACCGACCGGTTCGGCCGGGCGTCGCCGACCCGCCGCATGTCCCACGGATCCCGGCCGTCCAGCAAGGCGACCGTGCCGTCGATATCGACCAGGATCGCCTCTGGCAATCCCGCCCGCGGCCGGTAGATCCGCGGTGAATGGTCATCGTCGGAGCTACCGGCCGAGCGCCGCGTGGAGCGCGGGATCGGCAGCGGGCTTGGCCGGTCCGCGAGATAACGCTGGTACATGTCGCGGATGGCCCGCTCACCGACCCGGTCCGCCGGGGATCGGAGCCGGTCGCGCTCGATGCATACCGCTACCGGTACGTCCGTGAAGTTCTGCACGATGAATTCGGCGCGACAGTCGGCGGCCAGGTCCACGAGATCGCGGACCACACGCGACGACAGATTCGTATCGTCGCAGATGACGTCGGCGCCGGACCGGAGCAACGCCGCGATCGCCGCATGCTGCGCGACGGTGACCTGACGCTCGGCCCAACCGGCGCCGCTGAAGCCGTCGTGCATCGTCCGGCGCAGGTCGTCCCGATTGACGCGGGCCGCGCGCAAGGCGACCGTACGCCGTTGTTCGCGCGCCCACGTGGACTTTCCGGACGCGGGCAGGCCGCGAGTGATCGTGAGCTTGGGCATGTGCGGCAATGACCTCCGGGCCCATTGTCCCCGGACGTCGGCCACGGCGCGCCGGCCCGTGGCGGGCGGG
>DATCXD010000035.1:0-2632 GCA_036566005.1 Micromonosporaceae bacterium
TCAGCGGATTCGGCGCCGGAGCCGCCATGCGCGCTCTCGCCGCCGTGCAGCGGGAAGCTGGCGATGCCTCGCCAGGCCAGTGTCGCCATCAGGGTCTCGGCCGCGGCCTTGGGCACCTGCCGGCCACCGGACAGCCAGAACTGCGCAGATGTCACGGCCGCGCCGACGAGGCCGGCCGCCAGCAGCTCGGCCGGGGCGCGGTCGACGCCGGTGTCGCCCATGATCGTCGCGGTGATCGCGTCAATACACGAGCGTTCGGCGCGGTCGACCCGCTCGCGAACGGCCGGTTCGTTGCGCAGATCGGACTCGAAAACGAGCCGGAACGCTTCACTTTCGTGGTCGACGAACTCGAAGTAGGCGCGCATCGCGCCGCTCACGCGGTCTTTGTTGTCGTTCGTCGCGGCCATCGCGTCGCGTACGTGGGCCACGAGAGCGTCACAATGCGTGTCGAGCAGCGCGAGATACAGCTCGAGCTTGCCCGGGAAGTGTTGATACAGCACGGGCTTGGACACGCCGGCACGCTCCGCGATGTCATCCATGGCGGCGGCGTGGTAGCCGTTGGCGACGAAGACGTCCTGGGCCGCGGCGAGCAGCTGCTTACGGCGGGCCGAGCGTGGCATGCGAACCGGTCGCCCCCCGCTGTTCGTCCCCTTTGCCGTGGCGACCATCGTCACCTCCACCTCACCCATGCCAATCTCCCGTCGATCGCGCGTCGCCCGTCGATCACGAGCGCGTCCCGCCCCACCTGGGGCTCCCCGCGCTCACAACAGTGTGCGTCAACGTGGAATTTCCGGTGCATCTCGTCGTCAATCGTCTCTCGGACGGCGAGACACCATCCATCGACCGGTTAACGGGCGTATCTGAACACGGTAGCCTCACCGTGGGCAACCGAGGAGCGCGCGGTGGACGAAGTGGGACAACCCGGCGTCGTACAACCGGGCACGGGCGACGGGTCGCGAGACGACGCGACCGGCTCGCGTGCGGTCGCGGACGATCTCGGCGGCTCGGGGTCCGGTCCGGGTGACCCATCGTGGCCCGACGGCGATCCGTTGGGCATGGCCTGGCTGGGCTCCGGGCGCGTGTCCGGGCGGGCAGCGTCCGATTGGTACGGCCAGGCGACCGCACGTAATTCTCATGACCACTATCCGACGTCAGGTGGCGAACGGTACCCATCGGAGAGTTCCGGCCGGCAGGTACGTGGTCCGGGTGAACCGCATCCGTCCGACCCGCACGGCTTTGCGCCGGTGCGACCGCAATCCGAGCCGTACGCGGGACCGGAACGATCGGCGCCGGGAAGTGACACCGACGCGTGGCGTGCGCCCGACGGAAACCGCTACTGGAGCCGTACGTCGACCGGTCCGGCACGTGGAGCGGTGCCGCTGACCGATGCGCTGACGGCGGAGACCATCGAGGCCCCGCTGTTGGCCGCCGCGGCGGCGCGGCCGTACGGGGAGCCGGTGTCGGCCGCGATCCGGCTTCCTCAGGTATTCGTGCCACGGCCGCGGGCGGGCGACTCATACGGCAAGCAATCCGGTGACCTGCCGCGCGTGCCGAATGACACGGACAACGCGCATCCGGCTGCCGATGTCGATCCCGAGGCCGACTCGGCACCGCGTGGCGCGTCCGCATTTACCGACTCCGGATATTCGGAAGCTCCGTACGCCCGGGCCAGCGCCGCCGTGCCGGTCTCGCCGGTTCGGCCCGGCACTCCGGCCGCCTCGCCGGTCGTGGCCGAGCGTTCCGTGCCCGGGGCCGCGTCGCCCCCGAACGCCGGGCCGTCCATATCGGACGGCGGCGTCGTCGCCGGCCCAGCCGGCGTCCCGACTCAAGCGCGGCCGGCTTCCTCATCGCCCGTGGTGGCGACGTCCAGCGCACCGGACGGGCCGGCCGCTACGGATCGGGCGAACGTTGTCCAACACGAAGCCGCCGGCGATCCCGACCGATCGAGCCAGCATGGTGGATCGGAGCAGCGCGGCGCGCCGCGCGAACCGGATGCTCCGCCCGCGGACCGATCGGCCGATCAGCAGAGGCCGCCCGCGATACCGATGCCCGGTCGACCATCCGGACCTGTCGACGTTCCCCCGCGTCCCGCATCTGATTCAGGTGAAACCGCCCGGCCGGACGGCTACGGCGTCGGGCCGCCCGACGACGACCTCGGTTCGGCCGCCGAGGCGGATGCGTCGGAGGACGCACCCCCGATTTTCCGGCAGACGGCGAACCCGCAACGGTCCGACCAGCCCAACCCGCCCAACCCGCCCAACCCGGCCAACCCGTCCAACCCGTCCAACCCGGCCAACCTGTCCGACCCGGCCGGTCCGGCCCGTTCCGGCGAATCCGAGGCGTCGCGCCAATCCGGCGAGGTGCCCGGTTGGTCGCCCACGCGCGAGGTTCGCAACCGGCGCGGTCCGTGGCTTCGCGGAGCCGGATCGGTCCGATCGGGTCGGTTCGGCGGCCGTCCGATGTCGATGTTCTCGCCGTCGTCGCCGTACGAAGACGATCGCCGGCGAGACGCCGACGCGCCCGCGGTCCCGGCCGATGCGGATAGCCCGGACGCCGGCGACGTGAGCGCGCCGACGATCGCGATGCGCCCGGCGACGTATCCCGCCGAGCCGGACGTCGCGGCGGCCGAACC
>DATCXD010000375.1:0-3325 GCA_036566005.1 Micromonosporaceae bacterium
ATGGAAATCCTCCGCCGCGAGAACGTACCGATGCGCGGCACGCGGGCGGTCGTGATCGGCCGCAGCACGGTAGCCGGCAAACCCTTGGCATTCCTTCTGATCGCCGCCGATGCAACGGTGACCGTGTGCCACTCGCGGACGGTCGACTTGCCCGCGGTCGCGGCGACCGCCGACATCCTCGTTGCCGCGGTTGGCCGGCCGGCGCTGGTCACCGCCGACTACATCAAGCCGGGCGCGATTGTCGTGGACGTCGGCACGAACCCGACGGCCGACGGTGGTCTCGTCGGCGACGTCGACCCGGCGGGCGCCGCCGAGGCGGCCGCGCTCACGCCCGTACCCGGGGGAGTGGGTCCGGTGACGACGGCGATGTTGTTGCGGGCAACGGTGACCGCCGCGGCGCTCAGCTCGTCGATCGATTGACCTCCTGGACGAGCCAGCCGTTGCCGTCCGGGTCGCTGAACGACAGGAACGAGCCGTAGTCCCGGTGCTCCGGGTCCGGGCCCGAGGTCTGCACGCCGTCGACGAAGTGATACGCCTCGCTGACGTCGGCGCCGCGATCGACGAGCTCGGCGCGGGCCGCGTCGATGTCGTTCACTACCAGGTGCAGTCCCCGCACGGTGCCGGCATTGTCGTTGTGCATCAACGTGACCGAGCACGCGGACCCGGGCGGCGTCAGCTGCACGATGCGCATGCTCTCGCCGACCGTGACGTCAACGTCGACCGCGAAACCCGCCTGCTCGGTGTAGAACGATTTGGCCCGGTCGACGTCCGAGACCGGCAGAACGATGAGTTCGAGCTTCCAGTCCATCACGGCTCCTCAGGATTTGCCTTGCAGCCACAGGTCGTCGGTGGCGACCGTAGTCAGGCGTTGGGTTGCGCGGGACAGGGCGACATAGAGCGTACGCACACCCGACGCCGACTCGGCGACAATCGCGGCCGGATCCACGACGAGCACTCCGTCATACTCCATGCCCTTCGCTTCGAGGCTCGTCACGACCTGCACTCGCGCATCGATCTCCGGGCCGATCCACGCCGCGACCGCGTCCCGGTCGGACTGAGCGGCGATGACGCCGACGGTCCCGGCCACGGCGGCGAGCAGGTGCGAGACGGCGTCGCGTACGGACGCCGGAAACCCGTCGCGGTCGACGACGACATGGGTCGGCTCGACCCCGCTGCGGCGCACCGCCGTCGGCAACTCAAGATCCGGCTCGGCGTGACGCACGACGGTCGCCGCGACGTCGAATATCTCGACCGAGTTCCGGTAATTCGTGTGCAGCACGAAATCGTTGCGCTTGCGCCCGCGCAGCGCGGCCTCGCGCGCCTTGCGTGTCTCGGTCGGGTCGCCCTGCCACGCCGACTGCGCCGGGTCTCCGACGATCGTCCAGGAGGCGTACGCCGCCCGGCGGCCGATCATCCGCCACTGCATCGGCGACACGTCCTGCGCCTCGTCGACGACGATGTGGGCGTAGTCGCGATAGTCGGTTGGCCGGTCGAAGGGCCGGCGGGCAGCGGCCTGGCGGTCGGCGTACGTGGTGACCTCGCGTACGCCGCCGACCATGTACAGGTCGCCCCTCTGCCGGGGCGGCCGGGGCGGCTGCCCGAGCAGGTCGTCCAACTCGTCGAGCAACGCGACGTCCTCGACCGAGACGCCTGCCGGTTTCCGGCCGGCCCGGCTTCCCCCGGCTGGTTTTTCGTCGGCCGTGGGGACAGCGGCTGCCAGCAACGCCATCTCGCGCCGATCGAGCAGCCCGTTGGCGTAGTCCCGCAGCCGGTCGGCATCGGCGAGCCAGCCGAGCACGTCGATCGGCCGCAGCACCGGCCAGAACCCGCGCATGAACACGATGAACTCGCGCCGCTCGGCGATCTGTTCGGCAAAGTCTTCGCGGGCTGTGGTCCAGCCGGGCCCGAGCAGGTCGCGGGCCTGTTGCCACAGCGCATCCAGCACGTAACCGGCGGCCTTGCGGCGCAGGCCGTTGCGCGGTGACCCGAGCCCGAAGACGGTGTCGCGCAAGCGGTCCAGCTCGCGGCGGCCGAGGCGGAGCAGCGTGCCGCGATAGAGCAGGCGCAACTCGGTCGGCGCGTCCGGCGCCGTCCCACGCGCGGCCCGCGCCAGCAGGCGAGCCATCCGCGCCGAGCCCTTGACCGTGGCGACCGCGCTGTCGTCGTGGCGACTCGCCACGATGCCGTCGACCATCGAGCCCAACGACGCCAGCGTCACCTCGTCCTCGCCCAACGATGGCAGCACGCGGGAAATGTAGGTCACGAAGACGGGCGACGGCCCGACCACGAGCACGCCGCCGCCGGCGAAACGTTGCCGATCGGAGTAGAGTAGGTAGGCGGCACGGTGCAGGGCGACCGCGGTCTTGCCGGTGCCGGGGCCGCCACGGACGAACGTGACCCCGGATGCCGGGGATCGGATCGCTTCGTCCTGCTCGCGTTGGATGGTGGCGACGATGTCGCGCATCCCGGTGCCGGTCGTGCGCGCCAGCGAGGCCACCAGCGCACCGTCGCCGATCACCCGCATGTCGGGTGGCGCGGCCTCCGGGTCGAGAAGATCGTCCTCGATGCTTGTCACCCGCTCGCCGTTGCTCGCGATCGTCCGGCGGCGGATCACCTTCATCGGATCGGTGGGCGTGGCGCGGTAGAACGGCGCGGCGGCCGGTGCCCGCCAGTCGATGACGAGCGCCCGAGCCTCGTCGTCGCGCAGGCCGAGCCGGCCGATATACCGGGTCTCCGGGCCGTGCAGATCGAGCCGGCCGAACACGAGGCCCTCGTGCTCCGCGTCGAGCATCCGGCGCCGCCGGGCGGCATGGAAGACCATCGCGTCGCGCTCGACCAGCGCGCCGAAGTTTCCGACGTTCGCGAGGCTGTAGCCGGCCGCCTCCGCCTCGGCGGCGTCCGTTTTCGCGCGCTCCAGGCGGGCGTACACGCGGTCGACGTACCGCTGTTCCGCGGCGATCTCGGCGGCCGCGTCGCCACCGGTGTCGGCGTCGACCGCTTCGTCGTCCGGCGCCGTTGTGGTGGCTCCGATCCCGGATGCTGGCGGCTGTTCGTCGCGCGTGGCGGTCACGAGTCTCCCCGGGCGTGGACATACGGGTGGTCCCGCCCATTCGGCGGACGTTCAACAATACGCCGCCGGGCTGCGGACCTGTGGCGGCGCGGTTCGCGGCCCGGCTGGAACTGGCCTTCGCCCGAACCGCCACCTACGGTGTGCACATGGCGGAGTGGATGATTTACGGCGCCAACGGCTATACCGGTGAGCTTGTCGCCCGGCGGGCGGCGCGCCTGGGCCTGCGCCCCGTCCTGGCCGGCCGCAGCGGCGGCG
>DATCXD010000181.1:0-3808 GCA_036566005.1 Micromonosporaceae bacterium
GAGCGCGTGCCGCCGAGCCGTCGCTAGCTGCGGTTTTAGAGAATGGGCGCTGGCATCCGGGGTATGACGTAACGATGGAAAAGGTCATTCTGGTCACCGGTGCGTCCGGCTTCATCGGTTCGCATCTCGCCCGCGCGCTCGTGGACGCCGGATACCGGGTCCGGGCCATGACGCGGCGTCCGGAGACGTACGGCGGCGCCGGCGAGCCCGTCGCCGGCGACGTGGGTGATCGTCGCGCACTCGACGCCGCCCTGGACGGCGTGGATGCCGCCTACTACCTCGTCCACTCGCTCGACTCGGACGATTTCGAGGAGCGCGATGCGCGTGGCGCCCGCAACTTCGCCGCCGCCAGCGCCGCCGCCGGTCTTGAGCGCATCGTCTATCTCGGCGGCCTCGGCCCCGACGGCGACGAGTTGTCGGCCCATCTCCGGTCGCGTCGCTCGGTTGAGCGGCTGCTGCGCGACGGTGAGGTGCCCGTGACCGTATTGCGGGCGGCCGTCGTCGTCGGCCACGGCAGCATTTCCTGGGAGATCACCCGCCAGCTCGTCGACCATCTGCCGGCGCTCGTCACGCCACGGTGGGTCAATACGCGCGTGCAACCGATCGCCCTGGCCGATGTCGTACGGTATCTGGTCGGTGTCCTCGAACCGGAGTCGGCCCGGGGCAAGGTGTATGAGATCGGCGGCCCCGACGTGCTGCGCTACATCGACATGCTCGAGCGTGCCGCGGCCGTGCGGGGCAAGGACCTGCCGAACGTGACCGTGCCGCTGTTGACGCCCCGGCTCTCGTCGGCCTGGTTGGCACTCATTACGGACGTCGACCTGGGAACCGCACGCAACCTGGTCGACTCGATGACGACCGAGGTGGTTGTCAACGACAGGTCGATCGAAGATGTGGTGCCGGGGGCGACGCTCGGCTACGAAGAGTCGGTACGGGTGGCGTTGGCCGACCGTACGAAGGCGGCGTCAACGGGATCCGGCCGCACCCGCCGATGACCTGGCGTACGCGCATCGAGGACATCGTCGCACCATCGTTGATCGACCGCGTCCCGCGTGATCACGAGGAGACGGACCGCCAGTTTCTACGTCGTCGCATCGTGGTGGCGGTCGCCCTGGTCGCCGGGGCGGTATTGCTCGGCCTCTCCCTCTCGATCCGGCCCGGCGATTCGACGTTCTATGCCCTGACCGCAGCGGTCGCGGTGGTGTGGACCGTCGGCGGCCTCGCCTCGGGTCCGCTGCACCTCGGCTATATCTCGTTCCGTGGCGGCCTGCGTCGCCCGGTCCTGACGGCGTTGGTCACCGGACTCGTTGCGGCCGCTGCATTCGTCTGTGGCGCCCTGGCCGTACGGGAGATTCCGCCGCTGAGCGACTACGTCGAGAAGGTCTTGGACCACGCCCGGCAGGGTTCGATCGCGCTGATCGTGGTCGTGACGCTCGCGAACGCGATCGGCGAGGAGATCTTCTTCAGGGGAGCCCTCTTCGCCGCGATCGGCCGGC
This sequence comes from Micromonosporaceae bacterium, assembly GCA_036566005.1. Taxonomy (GTDB): domain Bacteria; phylum Actinomycetota; class Actinomycetes; order Mycobacteriales; family Micromonosporaceae; genus DASQPR01. The sequence goes on from DATCXD010000181.1 coordinate 1,497, forward strand.
GGAACGCGGTCGTCATTTCGACGATCGTGTACGCGATCGCGACCCTCGCCACTGCGAATCCGATGCTCGTCTTCGCCGCCCTCACGCTCGGCGTTGTCTTCGGCCTGCAGCGGCGAGCATCCGGCGGCGTCCTCGCGCCGATGATCACTCACGTGACGTGGTCGATGATCATGCTGTTCGCGCTGCCGCCGCTGTTTTCCCAGTGACTCCCGGCTTTCCCGGTGACTCGCGGCTTTCCCGGTGACTCGCGGCTTTCCCGGCGACTCCCGCCCGCCCGCCGCGTGCACAATCGCCGTACGGTGGTCGATCTCCTACAAGCCTGTCTGGCGTGGCCACGGTGAGGGTGTCGCAACCACGTCGTTGTCCTGGCGAAGCTGGACCCGCCTTGACAGGCTGGGCCCATGGATCAATACGACGTAGCGATCGTCGGCGCCGGACCGGCCGGATCGAGCGCCGCACTCGCGGCTCGTCGCCTCGGCGCGAGCGTGCTCCTGCTCGACAAGGCTGCCTTCCCTCGCGACAAGGCCTGCGGCGACGGCATTGCGCCGCACGTGCTCGAGGTGCTGCGCGAGCTGGGAGTCACGGGCGTTGAGCAGGGGTACGCCCCGGTTCCGGCGCTGCATCTCGTTGGTCCGAGCGGGGCTGCCGTCGTCCGAAACCTCACCCGGCCCGACTACACGATCCCGCGCAAGGTGTTCGACGCACGCCTGGTCGAAGCCGCGGTGGCGGCCGGAGCGACGCTGGCAGAGCACACCGTGCGTGAGATCGATGAGCGGTCGGATTTCGTGGTGCTGGATGGGGTGATCTCGGCGCGCACCGTGGTGGGCGCCGATGGTGCCTACTCGCTCGTGCGTCGCATCCTCGGTGAACCGACCAATCCGGACGGTTGCATGGCGTTGGCGATCCGGGGGTACGCACCCGCGGTCGGCCCCGTACAGCAGCACATCATCACGGCTCCGGCAACGCATTGGCCGGCGTACGCATGGAATTTCCCGATCGGTGACGGACGCGCGAACATCGGGTACGGCGAGGTCTTGCGCGGCGCGAGATTGTCGCGGGAACACCTGCTCGATCGGATGGCGTCACTGCTGCCTGACGTGGACACGGCCGCGGCGACCGCGCTGCGCGCCCACCACCTTCCACTGTCGACGCATCGCCCGACGTCGGGCCGAGGGCGTTTGCTGCTCGCCGGAGACGCGCAGTCGCTGATCAATCCCTTCACCGGCGAAGGCATCTTCTATGCGGTGGTATCGGGTTCGCTGGCTGGCGCGGCCGCCGTCGCGCCCGGGAACGGCGTAGCCCGACGGTACGGTGACTCGCTGCGCCGCCGACTGGGCCGGCATCTGCGCCATAGCCGCATGGCAGCGCGCCTCACCGGTAGTGCCCGCGTTGTGGACGCGACCATGCGAGCGGCCGCACGCGATCAGCGGGTCTTCAACTCGATCGTCGACCTGGGGCTCGGCGACGGCCGCCTCACCGGTCGCACGCTCACGGGCATTGCCCGCAATCTCTGGTGACGATTTCGCTGGTGGTGGGTCGACCGGCCGCGGCGAGCGGGCCGACCGCCGTCACCGAGCGCCGGTCGACCTGTTCGCGTCGCGGGAGCCGTCGGTCACGAGCCATTCCTCGAAAGTCTGCGTTCCGTGCGGCCCCTGGCCGGTCGGGAGCAGTGCGCCGCCTGTCATCGCCCGGCCGACCGCGCCCGCATGACGTCCCCTATCGGTGTTCGACTGTCAGCCGGTTCTGATGCTGCCGCGCCGGTGGCGCCGGTGCGCGGACCGGGAGCACCAGCAGCGCGGACAGGACCGCCGCGCCGCCGAGCGCGACCACATTGCCGATCTTGTCACCGGTGCCGAACATGCCCAGGTGCGACAGGTGGAATCCCAAGTGCTCAAGGTTGAATACGAGCCACGACCACCCCGCGACACGGAAGATCTGCTCGCTGGGGCGCAGCACCGACCACGCGGTCATGACGAACAGCGCCAGGTAGAGACCGCCGACATCGCGCATCAGATGTTCGTTGTACGGGCCGAGCATCGAGACCCAGCCTCGTCCGGGTAGCGGGAACGATCGGTAGAACGCCAGCGGAAAGGCGGACGCCCACACTCCGACGCACACCGCCGAGATCGCCAACAACGCCGCGAGCACCTGCTTGGTTCGGATGGTCATGCACGAAAGACCAGATGGCATCGCCAGATGTGACACGGCCCGTGGTATTTCGCGCGCGCCGTGCGAGCCTGGATCATGGACGCACCGGGGTTTTGAGCCGAGATATGGGCGATACCGGCTGGCGGCTTGTCCGCCCGATTGGG
>DATCXD010000182.1:0-2814 GCA_036566005.1 Micromonosporaceae bacterium
ACGTCGATGCCGAACTGCGGGTCCTTGACGCCGAACGACCCGCCGTTGACGAACAGCAGCCAGGTCTGCCAGTGGCCCTGCCCGGAGATGCCGGAGAACAGCCCGATGAGGCCGGAGACGATCCCGATCCACCAGCCGATCCGACCGGAGAGCAGCATCCGGTAGCGATCGAGGGCGTGCTGCTCGGCCGACGTCGGGCGTAGCAACGGACGCAGCCGGTACGCCAGATAGAGGTTGCCGGCGACGACGCCGCCGATCACGATGCCGACCACGAAGAACATCACCACGCGGGTCCACAGCATGGTGCTGAACACCTGCGTGTAGTGCACCTCGGCGAACCAGTAGCGATCGGTGAGGATGTTGACGAGGGCGCTCAACAGGATGAGCGCGACGATGATGGTCGCGACGGCGATCAGGATCAGCCGGCCGCGGCGTCCCATCCTCGGTACGGGCGATCGAACTACCACAGCTGCCGTCACCTCTCCGTCAACGCGCACCGGTGCGCCGGCCTCACCGCGAGGCCACCCGCCGGGCTCGGACCCGACGTACGGTGATCTCCGCGCGTCTTAGCGTACGAGGTCAGTGCCGCGCGAGCGTGACCCGGCCGGCGAGGTAGCCCGTACGCATGGTTATTTCGTGCACAACGGTGGCTGCTGACCGCCGCGTAGGTCGGCCAGGGCGGTCAGTGCACCATCCAGGTTCGTCACCTTGATGAGATTGAGGCCCGCGACCGGGCTGCCGAGTGCCTCGGCGCAGTTCTCGGCCGGGGCGAGGAAGTATCGCGCGCCGGCCTTGTACGCGGAGATCATCTTCTGCGGGATGCCGCCAATCGCTCCGACATTGCCGTCGTTGTCCATCGTCCCGGTCCCCGCGATGATCTTTCCGCCGGTCAGATCGGCCGGGTCGAGCTTGTCGACGATGCCCAGAGTGAACATCAGGCCGGCGCTCGGGCCGCCAACGTCCTGCAGCTTGATGGAGATCTTGATCGGCGACGGCTGCTTCTGGGTGACCGCCACGCCGATCTGGGGCTTGCCGTCGCTGCCGGCGACGCTCTTGATCGAGGTCTGGGTGGCCGTGCCCGCCCGCGTGTAGCCGATCTGCAGCATCGAGCCGACCGGTTGCGCCCGGATAAACGCGCTCAGGTCGTCGTTGGACAGCACCTTCTTGCCATTCACCGACGTCACGACATCGCCGGCGGCGAGATGTCCATGGGCCGGCTTGCCGGCCTCGACCGAGGTGACCGTGACGAGCACCGGATAGCCCGCATGCCGGAGTGCCACCGTCACCGCCGACGTCTGAGACTCCTTGAACTGGTCGGTCGACTCGCGGTTCAGCTGCTGCTGCGACTCGCCCGGTGGGATCAGCACCTCGCGCGGCAAGACCGCGGTCGAATGGTTGAACCAACCCCGGACCACGTTGTAGGCCGTCACATTGTCGATCTCGCCGACCGTGAGCATGCGGAGCTGCCCGGCCGATGACGAAGTCGGCGCGCCGCTGATCGTGATCACCGGAGTGCCACCGGACGAGCCCAGCGTGTTGAACGTCGGCCCGGGCACCAACTCGACGTATCGCACCGGAGCCACGACGGCCAACGTGATGAGCACGGTCAGCAGCACGACACCGGTGAACAACGTCCATAAGCGCCGAGTCATCAGGCGAGAGTATCCGCCCGGAGTAACCGGCCGGCGCCGGGTGGCTGAGCGTCTGCTGGGAGCTTGCGCGCCGATTGCCCGGATTTCCAGGTTGCTGTCGATCAATTTCCGGGTACGCCCTGGGCGGAAGCGCTGCCCGCGGATGGCCTCGGGGCTGACCCGACCGCGTACCGTGGTAGGGGTGCCTGACTTGCCTTTTGGATTTGATCTGCCGGCCGGCGCACCGGATCCGAACGATCCGGTCGCGATGCAGCAGTTCATGAGCCAGTTGCAGCAGATGTTCACGGCCACATCGTCTGAGGGGCCGGTGAACTGGGAGCTTGCGCGCCAAGTCGCCCTCGCGGCGCTGACCGGCGGCGGCGCCGGGTCGGCGATGCCGTTCGGCTTCGGCGGAGCGGTTCCCGACGCACCGAACGCGCTGCCCGGCGACTCCGAGGGGCCGGACCGCCCGATCGGGAATCCGGGCGTGACCGCGGCCGAACGGTCGGGAGTCGCCGATACGCTGCGGCTGGCCGATCTGTGGCTGGAAAACACGTCCGCGCTGCCGTCCGGGATCGCGACCACATCGGCGTGGACGCGCGCCGAGTGGATCACGAACACCCTGCCGGTCTGGAAGAAGCTGTGCGACCCGGTCGCCGGCCGCATGGTCGCCGCGATGGGCGACATCGTGCCGGAGGAGATGCGCGACCAACTGGGCCCGATGGCGTCGATGGTCGCCACGCTCGGCGGCGCACTGTTCGGCGGACAGCTCGGTCAGGCGCTCGGCTCGCTCGCCGGCGAGGTGCTTTCGGCCGGCGACATCGGTTTGCCGCTCGGACCGGCCGGCGAGGCCGCGCTGGTGCCGGCGAACATCACGGCGTACGGCGAGGGTCTGACCCAGGACCCCGAGGAAGTACGGCTGTACGTCTCCCTGCGCGAAGCCGCCCACCAGCGCCTGTTCGGGCACGTACCGTGGCTGCGCGGGCACGTCCTCGGCGCGGTCGAGGCCTACGCGGCCGGGATCCAGGTCAATCGCGAAGCGATCGAAGAGGCGATGGGGCAGATCGATCCGGGCAACCCGGAGTCGATGCAGCAGCTCGCGCTCGAAGGCATCTTCACGCCGGACGACACACCGGCGCAGCAGGCCGCGCTCACCCGCCTCGAAACGATCCTGGCGCTGGTC
>DATCXD010000217.1:0-2378 GCA_036566005.1 Micromonosporaceae bacterium
CCTTCCCCGGATGCGATCGCCCGCCGCGCTGGGCAGATATTCACCACATCGTTGGCTGGCAGAATGGCGGGGCGACTGATCGAGACAACGGTGTTGCGCTCTGCGGTCACCACCATCGGCTCATTCACGCATCGGCGTGGACGGTTCAGCTCGGACCCGATCGACGGCCCGAGTTCATCCCGCCGGCGCATGTCGACGCGAGCCGTCGACCTCGCCGCAATACTTGCCATCTACGGAGATAGGCATGATGCGTCGCGGGTCGGCACGCGGGTGCAGGTTCATGCCGACCACCGGTGGATACCTCGCCACGGGCAACACCCACGGAGATGGGTGCGCCTCTGCCGCGGTCGGTCGGCGCGCGAGTGCGGGTTCGTGCCGATTCTGGTCGGATACGACGGCACAATACTTGCCACCCCGCGGAGATGGGTGTGCCTTTGTCGCGGGTCGGGTCGGCATGCGAGTGCGCGTTCGTGCCGATCTCCGACGCAGATGTCGTCGGCACTGAGCCACGTCCGTTGACCATCCGATAACTTGACGCGCCGGCGTTGCCGCGAGTTGGCGCGGTCGCATGTGCTGCCATGAACGCGTTCGACGTCATGCGCGGTGCACGTCGGCTGGTTGCGATCTCCGTTCGGTCAGCGGAGGGCGGCGTAGATGAGCTGGCGCAGTTGGGGTCTGATCGGGTGGTGGCTCGACGGGACCAGTTGCGTGAAAAACGACACCGTGAGTTCCTCGACGGGATCGATCCAGAACGCCGTACTGGCGAGGCCGCCCCAGTAGTACGAGCCCGGCGTGATCGGGACGCGACCCGGCGTCGGGTCGAGGACCACGGCGAAGCCGAGGCCGAAGCCGATGCCGTCGAAGATCGTTTCGGCGAAGCCGCCGCTACTGGCGGCCGCGAGATCCTGGCCGCCGGGCAGATGGTTGCGGGTCATGAACCGTACGGTGCGGCTGCCGAGATAACGTACGCCGTCGAGTTCGCCTTCGTTGAGCAGCATCTGCATGAACCGTTGATAGTCGGCGGCAGTGCACACGAGTCCGCCGCCGCCGGAGAACTTGCCGGGTCGGGTCCGCGCGAATCCGGCCATCGACGGCAGGTGCACCGCCTTTCCCGTACGGGGATCCGGTGTATAGAGCCCGGCGAGACGCGCGGCGTCCGCGTCGTCCACCCACCAGCGGGCGTCGGTCATGCCGAGCGGCTCGAAGATTCGTTCGGCGCAGAAGTCGGCGAGGCTCTTGCCCGAGATGACCTCCACGAGGCGCCCCAGTACGTCTGTGGCGACCGAGTAGCCCCAGCGCGTGCCGGGCTGGAACAGCAGCGGCATCGACGCCCACAGCTGGCACGCCTCTTCGAGCGTCCCGACGGTGAACGAGTCCAGGTTGTCGCCGTTGGCCCGATAGATCGCGTCGACGGTCGAGGACATCAAAAACCCGTACGTGAGGCCCGACGTGTGCGACATCAGATGCCAGACACGGATCGGCTCGATCGCCGGCACCAGAAACGGCCGCGTGATCGAACCCTTGCTGAACACCTTCATGTCAGCGAATTCTGGCAGCCACCGGCTGATCTCGTCGGTCAGCTCGAAATGGCCCTCCTCCCAGAGCATCATCGCAGCCACGGTCGTGATCGGCTTCGTCATCGAATAGACCCGCCAGAGCGTGTCGTCGGCGACCGGTGTCTGCGACTCGAGATCGGCCAAGCCGTACGTCGAGGCGTGCGCGACCTCGCCCTTACGTCCGATCACGAGTTGCCAGCCGGCAAGGCGGCCGTCGTCGACGTATTCCGCGAAATGCCGGTCGAGATTGCCGAGCTGGCGCGGATCAAGGCCGACCGAATCGGGTTCGACGGTGGGTTGCATGCATACCTCCGTACGGATCAGTAACCTGGGGACGGATCCGATCATGACACTTCGTCGGCCCTGGTCGGTACCCTCGGCCCGCAGGCGTACGGCTCGACGCAGGGGAGCGGCCATGCTTACGGACGACCAACTGATGGCGTTCGTGTCGACGACCGATCTCGATCGGGCCCGCGAGTTCTACGCCGACATGCTTGGGCTGACGGCGATGATCTCGTCCATGAAGATGATCTGCTTGTGAGCCGGCCATCGCACGGCCGGCTCGCCTCCGGCGGTCGCTCACGCGACCGTTGGCGTTGCCTACGATGCGGCGACCGGCCACGTCTCGATGCTGATGCACGACATCGGGCGCTGGCTCGTGCCAGCCGGATCGGATGCCGTACCGCTTGCGATGCATCGACAGTTCCTCGCTCACATGGCGGCGATGCGCACCCGGTTCTGGAATTTTGACGGCGTACCCGGGCTTCTCGATCCGGCTGCGCGCTTCATGGCGCTCACGCCGGCGACCGGCGAGCGCGAGGC
>DATCXD010000257.1:0-2360 GCA_036566005.1 Micromonosporaceae bacterium
GCGGGCGGCATCCGGACTCGGCACCCGCCGCCGCGTCCACGCGCCGTCGTGCGCGATGAGCATGAGCGTGGTCTGCGTCATCATCGTCCGAGGCTCAAGGTAGGCCTCGACGCCGTCGCGTGTCTGGACAAAACGCTCGAGATCGTCCATGTCGCCACGATGCGCGTCGCGATCGATCGTCGGACCCTGCGACTTGGCGCCGCGTCGGAACCACGCCACCGTACCCAGCCTCCTTGGCAGCCGGCCGCTCGCGAACCGGACCTTGAGCGGCAAGGGTACGTCAGCGCCCACTCGGCGCGCCGCCCCCGAACGGGCGAGGCAAGCGGCGGAACCGGTCACCAGACCGATGGAACCGACGGGCCAGCGGCGAGCGTGTCATTGCGCACCTCGCGTCGCCGCTTCCGCCATCGAGTGACAAGATGGCCGGGGACACCCGGAGCACCCCGCCGGCGTACGCCCTCGAAACGCCCGGCGACACCCTCTCCGGGCGCCGTCGCGGCATCGTAGGAGATCTCGTGAGCGAGTTTGACGTCGTAATTCTCGGTGGTGGCAGCGGCGGGTACGCGACCGCGTTGCGGGCCGCGCAGCTCAACCTGTCGGTGGCACTCATCGAGAAGGACAAGCTCGGCGGCACGTGCCTGCATCGCGGGTGCATCCCGACCAAGGCGCTCCTGCACGCGGGCGAGATCGCCGACCAGACGCGCGAGTCCGAACAGTTCGGCATCAAGGCCGAACTCGTCGGCGTCGACATGAAGGGCGTCAACGCCTACAAAGACGGTGTCGTCGATCGCCTGTACAAGGGTCTGCAGGGCCTGATCAAGTCGGCCAAGGTCACCTACGTCGAAGGCTCCGGCAAACTTGTCGCGTCGAACACCGTCGAGGTCGCCGGCGAACGCATCGTCGGCAAGAACATCGTGCTGGCCACCGGTTCCTACGTGAAGACGCTGCCCGGTCTCGACGTCGACGGCACCAAGGTGATCAGCTCCGAGCACGCGCTGCTGCTCGACGATCTGCCCTCGTCGGCGATCATCCTCGGCGGCGGGGTGATCGGCAGCGAGTTCGCGAGCGCCTGGAAGTCGCTCGGCGTCGACGTGACGATCGTCGAGGCGCTGCCGCATCTGGTCGCGCTCGAGGACGAAGACTGCTCCAAGCAGGTCGAGCGCGCGTTCCGCAAGCGCGGCATCAACTTCAAGCTCGGCAAGCCGTTCGAGAAGGTCGAGCCGACCGAGGCCGGGGTGCGCGTCACCGTCCGTGGCGGCGAAACCCTGGACGCCGATGTGCTGCTCGTCGCCGTCGGTCGCGGTCCGACCACGGCGAATCTCGGGTACGAGGAGCAGGGCGTCGCCATGGAACGCGGTTTCGTGTTGACCGACGAGCGACTGCGTACGAACGTGCCGGGCATCTTCGCCGTCGGCGACATCGTGCCCGGCCTCCAGCTCGCACACCGCGGCTTCCAGCAGGGCATCTTCGTGGCCGAGGAGATCGGCGGGCTGAACCCGGCGCCGATTGACGAGACCGGCATCCCCCGCGTGACCTACTGTGACCCCGAGGTGGCCTCGATGGGTCTGACCGAGGCAAAGGCGCGCGAGCGCTACGGCGCCGACCAGGTGTCGACCTACAACTACAACCTCGGTGGCAACGGCAAGAGCCAGATCCTGAAGACGGCCGGCTTCGTCAAGCTCGTACGGGTCAATGACGGTCCAGTCGTCGGCATCCACATGGTTGGCGCCCGCGTCGGCGAGCTCGTCGGCGAGGCCCAACTGATCTACAACTGGGAAGCGTTCCCGAGCGATGTCGCGCAGCTCGTGCACGCGCACCCGACACAGACCGAGGCACTCGGCGAGGCGCACCTGGCGCTGGCCGGCAAGCCACTGCACACACACGCCTAGACCCGCACCACGCACCACCACAACGCGAGACAACCTCCCGCGAGACGAACAAGGAGTCGGACGACATGCCGGTATCGGTCACCATGCCCCAACTCGGCGAGAGCGTCACCGAGGGCACCGTCACCCGGTGGCTCAAGCAGGTCGGCGATCGCGTCGAAGCCGACGAGCCATTGCTCGAGGTGTCGACGGACAAGGTGGACACGGAGATCCCCTCGCCCGCGTCCGGCACCCTGGTCGAGATCAAAGTGAACGAGGACGACACCGCAGATGTCGGCAGCGAGCTCGCCGTCATCGCCGGCGATGGTGAGGACACCGGTGCCGCGCAGCCGGCCGCTCAGGCCGATGACACGGCCCTGGCCGCGCAGCCCGAATCAGCGCCGGCTCCAGTCGAGCCAGCGCAGGCGGAGCCGGCCGAGGCACAGGCGGCGCCGGTCGATGCGGCCGATCTCGGCCAGCCGTCCACCGAGCAAG
>DATCXD010000266.1:0-2851 GCA_036566005.1 Micromonosporaceae bacterium
ACGCGGCGTCCGCCGGGGCCGGGCCCGAGGCGACGCTCGCCGCCGCAACCGAGGCATTCACGGGTACGGCCAATGCCGCGGCCGAGCGCGTCGAAGTCGACTATCTCGTGCTCACGGCGCCCGACCTGGGCGACGCTCCCCGCACCGGATCGGCGCGGCTGATCATGGCGGCGTGGATCGGACGTGACACCGCGGCCGGCGTGCCGGGCACGCGCCTCATCGACAACGGCCCGGTGTCGCTGGCCGAAGGCGGTGCGGGGGCCTCGGCGTAGTTACCGCGCGGTAGTATGCTCGCCACTCCGCCCACCCCCGGGAGCTCGCGAATGTCGACCCGCCGTGCATTGCCGCCCGCGATCGCGGTGGTGGTGATCGTCGTCGTCGGTACGGCGTTGTGGCTGGCCAACCGATCCGCGCCGATCCCGACGACAACCCCGAAGGCGGCGCCGGCCGTACGATCGTGCTGGAACGTTGACTCGGCGACGATCGGCCGCCAGCTCCCGTGGTCCGGCTCGCCCGTCGCGTGTTCGGCGGCGCACACCGCCGAGATCGTGTCGGTCGGGCAGGTCGACCAGCAGCTGGTACGAACCGCGCAGAAGGCCAAGGGCCAGGACGCGACCGTCAACTCGTTCTTGATGGCGGCCGGTGCCCGGGCCGCCTGCCTCGACAAGGCCGGGTCGTACGTCGGCGGAGCCTGGCGCGGCGCCCAGCTCACCGTCTACCCCGACTTCGTGGCCCCGGCCAAGGACGGGTTCTTCGCGTGCGTCATCGCCCAGGTCGCCGACCCGGGCGGCCAGCGGCTGGTCACCCGTACGGCCAGCCTCGCCGGCGTGCTGAGCGGTCCCGGTGCCGCGTCGCTCGGCATCGACTGCGTCGGCGACTCGACATCCGCCGGTAGCGGGGCCGTGAGCACGGCACCGTCCGGAACGGCGGCTGCCGGGCTGAGCTTCGTCGAATGTGGGCAGCGCCACACCTCGGAATTCGTCGGCCTTTACACGGTCACACCGGCCAACGCGCCGTACAACGGGCCGGAGATCCAGAAGGTGGTCAGCGCCGGATGCCAGCAACTGGTCGATTCGTTCGTCGGCGTGGCGGCCGGGCATAAGCGTTCCGACCTGCGGGTTTCCGAGGTCGGACCGGACTCGGCGAACCTGTGGGCCGGCAGCGATCAGACATTCGCGTGCTACGCGTCAGCCTCCACACCGTGGTCCGGCTCGATCAAGGGCATCGGGACCCGGGCGTTGCAGCGCTGACGCGGTAGCCAAGACTGAGGAGCATGAGCCTTCCGCAGTTGCCGTCCCGATTGCTCGCGCCGGCTCCAGGCTGGTCGGAGAACACCGACGTCGTGGTCGTCGGCTCCGGCGTGGCCGGTCTGACGGCCGCGCTGCACCTGCGCGAGGCCGGGCTGCACGTCACAGTCGTGACGAAGGTCAACATTGACGACGGCTCGACCCGCTGGGCTCAGGGCGGGATCGCGGCCGTGCTCGACCCGTATGACACGCCGGCCGAACATGCCGCTGACACACTCGTCGCCGGCGTCGGTCTCTGCGACAAGGCCGCGGTCGACGTACTCGTGACCGAGGGGCCGGCCCGCGTACGGGAACTGATGCGATGGGGCGCCGAATTCGATCGGCATCCCGACGGTGCGCTGATGCTCACCCGGGAAGGCGGCCACCACGCCAACCGGATCGTGCACGCGGGCGGCGACGCCACCGGGGCCGAGGTCCAGCGCGCGTTGCACGCCGCCGTCCTCCGCGACCCGTGGATCCGGCTGGTCGAACACGCGCTGGTGCTCGACCTGTTGCGCGACGCGAGCGGCCGGGCCTGCGGCGTCACGCTGCACGTGCTCGGCGAAGGCTCGGAGGACGGCGTCGGAGCCATCCTCGCCCGCGCGGTGGTGCTGGCCACCGGCGGTATGGGCCAGGTGTACGCGACGACTACGAATCCGGTCGTGTCCACCGGCGACGGCGTCGCGCTCGCACTGCGCGCCGGCGCAACCGTGACCGACATCGAATTCGTCCAGTTCCACCCGACCGCGCTCATGGTGCCGTCGTCGCCCGGTGGCCAGCGCAGCGCGCAGCAGCCGCTGGTGTCGGAGGCGATGCGAGGCGAGGGCGCCCATCTCGTCGACGCGGACGGCAAGCGGTTCATGGTCGGCCAGCACGAGTTGGCCGAGTTGGCACCGCGCGACGTCGTCGCCAAGGGAATCCATCGAGTGCTGCTGTCGACCGGCGCCGACCATGTCTTCCTAGACGCCCGGCACATCCCCGATCTCGCCCGCCGATTCCCGACGATCACCGCGTCGTGCCGCGCCGCTGGCATCGATCCGGAGACCGAGCTGATCCCGGTGGCACCGGCCGCCCACTACGCGAGCGGCGGCGTCCGTACGGATCTGGACGGCCGTACGTCGATCGACGGCTTGTACGCCTGCGGCGAGGTGGCCTGCACCGGCGTACACGGTGCGAACCGTCTGGCCTCCAATTCGCTGCTCGAAGGGCTCGTCTTCGCCCGTCGGATCGCCGCCGATGTTGCGCGCTACCTGCCGGACCAGACCGATCCGGCCGCCGCGACCAATCGGCCGACCGTGGACTCGGCCGCCTCGGTCGGATCCGATGCCAGCGACGGCTGGGCGATCGACAATGAGATCCGTCCGGCGCTACAACGGGCGATGACTCGCGGAGCGGGCGTATTGCGTTCCGAGGAATCGCTGGCCGCGACGAATACCGCTGTGGCTTCGCTTGGCACTCGCCGCGCACCGGCGAATACGGCGAGCTGGGAGGCGGCGAATCTGGTGACGGTGGCGGCCGCGCTGCTCGCCGCCGCGTCGCGGCGGGTCGAGACCCGCGGCTGTCAC
>DATCXD010000280.1:0-2819 GCA_036566005.1 Micromonosporaceae bacterium
GGCGTCGCCGGGATCCGACACCGACCCCGACGACACGGTCGAGGGCGACGACACGGACGACGCCGACGACGCCGACGACGCCCCGACCGGGACGTGCAGCTGTTCCGGCACAACTCCCGCATTGTCGAGCTCACCTACGCCGGCCGCATCGGCAGTGGTCCGATCGCCGGCTGGGTCGGCGGGCTGCGCGCGGCGGGACCACGGCAGCACCAACGCAACGATGAGCCCGACGACCGGGGCGACGAGCACACCGTGTCCGTACGGGTCGAGCCGCCCCGACTCGTACAGCACGGCGGACAGGCCCGCGCCGGCGAGAACGCCGAACGGAATGGCCGCAAACGTCGACGCGACACGCGACCTGCCCCGACCGACGAATAGCAGCAGAAATCCGCAGATGACCAGCAGCGCCGCACCGATGCGACCGACCTGGGTGCCGAGCGGCCCATGGCCGGTCGTCATCGTGATCGCGAGTCGGCAGTTCGCGACGTCGGCGCTGACGCCGATGGTCCCGATCCAGCTCTGCGCGGACGGCAGCTTTCCGGTGATCCAGCGATGGCCGGTCGCCGCGCCGGCCGACGACCAGGTCTGCACGCCGGCGACCGTGAGTTGCTCTCGATAGGTCGTCGACGGTTGTTCGTGGTCGACGACGAGGACCGCGGCCTGACCGGCCGGGACCGTCCACACGCCGTCGGGAGCCAGCGGCGTGCCGGCGATCTGGAACGCGGTCTGCTTGCCGAGCCGGGCCACGAGCTTGTCGAGCGCGACATCGTTCGGCGCTGAGTAACCCGTGATCGCGCAGGTCGCGTTGGTGGGCAACGGCACCGCCGGGGCGGGAGCAGTCGGCGCGGCTGCCACCGGGGCCGCCGCGAACCCACCGAGGGCGAACCAGCCGATCGCGGCGAGCACGATGCCAGTGAGGGCCCGTCGCACGACCGGACGCTGGCGGCGGATGCAATCATCCGGGTTCCGCGACATCGATGAAATCCTTTCGACCGGCTACCAGAACCCGGCCAACCTACGGCACGGGGTTCGCCGCTGTCTGCCCGCGTCTGTCCCCTGTGGATAACCGCGGCCTTCGCCTCGGCACCTCGGAGGCATCGTTGTTTGCAAGCGAGGGCCAGTGGTCGGCGGCCCACGCCGGCCAGCCGGGCTAATCTGGTCGCGGGCCTGGGATGTCGCCGCCGTCGAGTTCGGCATCATCAGGCACCTGGAACTGCTCCCGCCATCTGTCGATGTCGGCTACGGCCATCGGGAACGTCGTGTGCGGTGCGGTTGCCTGCCTGTGTCGCCTGCGACAGATCGGTGAGAAGACGTTCGGGGGGTTTCCTGTCTCCCGCCCGGACTGACACGGCCGCTGACGCGAGTCAGCGGCCACTTCCCATAACCGATCAGCCGAGCCGATACTCCCAACCTTCGGCTCGCCACTCGAAGCTGGCCGCCACCAGTTCCTGGACGCCACGTCCGCTGGTCACGTGTTCCAACGCCCGGTACGTTGCGAGATGCCCGATCACCATGACGCGCCGTCCAGCCCACCTGGTCGGCAGGTCGGCAAGGAACCCCGCCACCCGCGCAATCGCCTGACCATGGCTTTCACCACCGGGATACGGTCGATCGCAATAGTCCAAGCGATCGCGGCTGACCGCGGCCGCTGGCGAGCCGTTCCGCGCTCCAAAGTCGCACTCGCGCAGCCGCCAGTCATACAGGACCGGAATGTCGGTGCCTCCGAACGCGATCTCCGCTGTCTCCGCCGCGCGGCGCAGGTCCGAGCTGAACACCACGGCGATGCCGTCGTCGCGGCGCCGCCGACCCATCTCGACAGCGTTGGCCCGGCCACGCTCACACAGCCGGCCGGGCAGCCATCCGGTGGCAACGCCACGTTCGTTGTCTTCGCTCAACGCATGAGTCTCGAACACGATGTCGATCGACATCACGTGAGGCTACTGCGACGCCTCAACCTTCGCTGAAGACCCGACGTTCTACGCCGGATTGATTCACCGCACCCAGCTCGTCTAAAAGGCTGACCACCTGCGTGACACAACGTTCCGGAACGCTACCGATAAGTCCCGCGCCGCATGGTCGGCCACATGCGCCGAGGAAAACGTCGTCCGGCGTGTGATCGGTGTTTTCTCGTCCAGCGAAGGCAGTTTCGGGTTGCTGCTTCTTGGGGCTTCGGATTCATCGAATTCGAGCTGGTCAACTTGCATCGCTGCCGATGCTAGTGGTGTGTCTCCAAAATAGGAGGTCTGTTTAGCGGTAGAATGGACGGGTGAACAGAGCTGCCGCCGCGTTGGCCATGTCCGACGGGCAGCGTGAGGCGCTGCGGGTGCTTGCGCGTTCGCAGACGGCGCCGCATCGACAGGTCCAGAGGGCGGAGGCGCTGTTGCTGGCCGCGGACGGGACGGCGAACACGCAGATCGCGCAGCGGGTGGGTGTCAAGGCGGCGACGGTGCGTGCGTGGCGGGTCCGGTTCGCCGAAGAGGGCTTGGCGAAGCTGGGCAAAGTGCGGGCCGGTCGGGGCCGTAGGTCGAGCATCCCGAAGGCCAAGATTGACGAGATCGTCGAGTTGACTCGTCATGGCAAGCCGGCAGGTCACACGCATTGGTCGTGCCGGACGATGGCCAAGCAGGTCGGGGTGTCGCCGGCGACGGTGCAGCGGGTCTGGGCCGCACGCGGCTTGAAGCCGCATCAGGTCAAGACGTTCAAGCTGTCCAATGATCGGCGGTTCGAGGAGAAGCTGATCGACGTCGTCGGGTTGTATCTGGCGCCGCCGGACAACGCGATCGTGTTGTGCCTGGACGAGAAGTCCTCCGTGCAGGCGC
>DATCXD010000306.1:0-3008 GCA_036566005.1 Micromonosporaceae bacterium
GGAGCCGGGCGTGCCGGCGGTGCCACGCGTCAATGGACCCGTCGCCGAACCGGGCCTGCTGCGGAGACAGCGGCAGCGGCTGGCCGGAGGCATCGAGTCCGCCGCGCAGGTAGAGGGTGTCGAGCAGGGTGATCCGGATGCCGGCGCGACCGGCCGCCGCCAGCACGGCATCCGCCATCGCGTTGTCGTTGTCGTACGGTGAGCCGTCGGGCCTGTGGTGCACGTAGTGGAACTCGCCGACGAGGGTGATTCCGGCGCAGGCCATTTCGGCGAAGACGGCGCTGGCGAGTTCGTAGTAGTTCTCGGGGTCCAGCAGCGCGGCGATTCGGTACATCTGCTCGCGCCAGTTCCAGAAGGATCCGCCATCGGCGTGAGTGCGACCGCGCAGGGCGCGGTGGAACGCGTGCGAGTGGGCGTTTGCGAAGCCGGGGGTGACCAATCCAGTGAGGTGTTGGTCGCGATCGCGGGCGGGAACATCCGGGTGCACGGCGGTGATCAGGCCGCCGCTGTATTCGATGCGGACGCCGTGTTCGATACGAATGCCCTGTTCGGCGACCGCATTCGGTTCGGTGCGCACACCGGGGCCGGCCGGCAACACCGCATGCTCGCACCAGAAGGAGCCCACGCCGGCGTTCATGCCTGGCCCGCCCGCGCCCTGATCACCGCGGCGAGCGCCATCACGCCGGCCGCGCAGTCCGCCTCGTCGGCGAACTCCTCGGGCGCGTGCGAAATGCCTGTCGGGTTGCGCACCAGGATCATCGCCGAGGGGATTCCGGCGAGAGCGAGCACTCCGGCGTCGTGTCCCGCCCCGGACGGCAGCCTGGGCAGTTCGCGCCCGGTGGCGGCAAGGAGTTGCTCGGCCAGGCCGTTGACCAGGGCGGTGTCGAATGGGGTCGGCGCCGTCCGGGATTCTTCCACCGCCACCAGCGCCGTGCGGCTCACGACGTCGTCGATCACGCGCCGCACGGCCTGGTCGTCGGCGGCGCGAGCGTCGATCCATGCGGATGCCCGTCCCGGGATCGCGTTGACGGCACCTGGGTGCACCGCGACCTTGCCCACGGTGGCGAGGGCTCCGGCGGCCTCCGCCGCCGCGCGCACGGCGAGAATCACATCGGCGAGGCCGAGCATCGGATCGTCGCGATCGGCCAGCGGGGTGGTGCCGGCGTGGTTTTGCTGGCCGGTGACGTCCACCCGCCAGCGGCCGTGCGGCCAGATCCCGGTGGCCAGACCGAGCGGGGAGCCGGCCTGGTTCAGTCCGTGGGCCCCGCCGCCGGTGGGCAAGTGGCCTTGCTCGATGTGCAGCTCGATGAACTCGCCGGTCCGGGCGAGGCGCTCGGGATCGGCGCCCAGGTGCGTGGCGTCCGCGCCGGCGGCGCCCATCGCATCCGGCAGCGTGACCCCGTCGACGTCGACCAGGCCACGCGCCGACTCCGCGTTCAGCGCGCCGGTCATCAGGCGGGATCCGGTGCAGGCCACACCGAAACGGGCGCCTTCCTCGTCGGCGAACGCGACGACGGCGACCGGACGCACCGGCACGACACCGTCCCGTTGCAGGCTGCCGATCGCGGCGAAGGCGGAGGCGATCCCGAGCGGCCCGTCGAAGGCGCCGCCGCTGGGCACACTGTCGAGGTGCGAGCCGAGCACCAGGGCGGTGCCGGATGCGTCGCCGCGCCACCACGCCCACAGGTTGCCGTTGCGGTCCAGTTCCGTGTCCAGTCCCAGCGCCTGAGCCTGCTGCCGGAACCAGTCCCGGCACTGCGAGTCCGCCGCAGTCCACGCCGATCGGTCGTAACCGCCGGAGACCGGGTTGCGCCCGATGTCCGTCAGCTGATCGAGCAGGCCCACGACCGTCACGACTCCCGCGCGGGACTGCGCCGCATGGGAATGGGCACCTGGAGCCGGTCGGCGACCTCGATGGCCTCGTCGTAGCCGGCGTCGACGTGCCGGATCACGCCCGTCGCCGGGTCGTTGCTGAGCACCCTGGCGAGCTTCTGAGCGGCCAGCGGGGTGCCGTCGGCGACGGTGACCTGGCCGGCGTGGATCGAGCGGCCGATGCCGACGCCGCCGCCGTGGTGGATGGACACCCAAGTGGCGCCGGATGCCGTGTTCACCAGCGCGTTCAGCAGCGGCCAGTCCGCGATGGCGTCCGAGCCGTCCTTCATCGCCTCGGTCTCCCGGTACGGGGAGGCGACCGAGCCGGAGTCGAGAT
Organism: Micromonosporaceae bacterium; assembly: GCA_036566005.1. Lineage (GTDB taxonomy): Bacteria > Actinomycetota > Actinomycetes > Mycobacteriales > Micromonosporaceae > DASQPR01. Next base: position 2,210 of record DATCXD010000306.1, read on the forward strand.
GGTCGCGGCCGATCACGATCGGCGCCGAGATCTCCCCGGAGGCGACCATCTCGTTGAACTTGAGTCCGGCGCGGTCCCTTTCGCCGTACCCCAGCCAGCAGATCCGGGCTGGCAGACCCTGGAAGTGCACCCGCTCCCCCGCCAGCCTGATCCATTTCGCCAGCGACCGGTTTTCCGGGAACAGCTCGAGCACGGCGCGGTCGGTGGCCGCGATGTCCTTCGCGTCACCGCTGAGCGCCGCCCACCGGAACGGCCCCTTGCCCTGCGAGAACAGCGGGCGGATGTAGGCGGGCACGAATCCGGGGAACGCGAACGCGTCGGCGAAGCCGGCCGTTTTGGCCTCGGTGCGGATGTTGTTGCCGTAGTCGAACACCTCGGCCCCGGCCTTCTGGAAGCCGACCATGGCCTCGACGTGAATGGCCATCGAGTGGCGGGCGGCGTCGGCGAATCCGGTCGGGTCCTTGGTGCGGGCGGCGTCCCACTCGTCGAAGGAGTACTCCAGCGGCAGGTACGCCAACGGGTCGTGGGCGCTGGTCTGGTCGGTGACGATGTCGATCTCGGCGCCCAGCGCCAGCATCCGCGGCACCACGGCGGCGGTGTTGCCGAGCAGGCCGATCGACAGCGCCTTCTTGGCGTCGCGGGCCGCATAGGCCAGCTCGAGGGCATGCTCGATGGAGCGCGCCTGGACATCCAGGTAGCCGTGCTCGAGCCTGCGGGCGATGCGGCTCGGGTCCACCTCGACGCAGATCACCACGCCGTCGTTCATCGTCACCGCCAGCGGCTGCGCGCCGCCCATGCC
>DATCXD010000318.1:0-2226 GCA_036566005.1 Micromonosporaceae bacterium
AGCCGGCCGCGTAGCCGAACGCCGCACCGAGCGTCACGATGAAGCCGCCGATGCCGCCGGTCTGGTGGGTCAGCGACGGGTGCGCCTTCGACGAGATCACGATCGTCGCGATCACGAAAATGACGGCAAGCAGGGGGAACGCGTACCGCTCGAAGGTGTGCACGAGGTTGTGGCCGAAGAACGCGACGGCGATCTGCAGCACGACGATGATGACCAGCGCGAGCTTGCTCGACATGTGCGTCAACGCGGACAGCGCGAACGCACCGCTGACGCTGTTGACCGCGAACCAGCCCACGCCCGCGACGACCGAGTTGATGCCGGCCGGGAGGATGTTGCCGAGGAAGCCGAAGCCGATGCGCGACAGGACCATCTGCGGCACGCCGAACAGCGGACCGCGCGCGGCGAGGAAGCCCATCGACACCGAACCGAGGGCGGAACCGATGATGACGGCGAGCGCCGCCATCCAGAACGACTGGCCGAAGAACCAGACGCCGATGATTCCGACGAAGATCGTCGCGAATTCCAGGTTCGGCGACGTCCAGGTCCACAACTGATTGAGCGGACGTCCGTGGCGCTCGGACAGGGGGATGAACTCGGCGCCACCCGGCTCGATGGCGGCTACCTTGTCGCCATACGTGCCTTCGCGTACGTCGGCCGGGACCTCGATGGTCGCGGCCGAACCACTCTGGGTCATGTGCGGTACACCTCTCAGATAGATGTAAGCGAGTGGATGTTAACTGCGATATGTCTCCGCCGGGCTCTCCCCGGCGGCGCTAGACCGGTAACCGTTACGGCGATCATCATCGGCCATCCGGCCAGCGAGGTGACTATCGCGGTGGCGCGCCCGGATCGACTCCCATGCTCGATCGGCACCGACTGTGAATAAGCTTGGAGCTTGTACGAAACGTCCGATCCGCGTCGACGATGGTCATCGGCCCGGGGTAGCGTCGCGAGCGGCCGCCGCCGCGTGGCGACAGCCATGCGCCCTGGCGTCATCGTGAGTCGCGATGGTTGGCCGGTCGACGCCGCGGACGCATCGATTCTGGATGCTTGTCCGGAAACGGCGGCAATGACCGGTCCCGGTGGCGTGGCCGCGTTCCGTGGCGCGGGACGCTGTCCTCGGACGGCCGTTCCGGTGCCGATGATCGTGAAAGGTTGACTGCACGTGTCGAAGGGCAAGAAGGACGCCCGGCAGGCCGCGCGGGAGCTCGCCGCCGCACAACGGCGCGCCGAGCAACGGCGTAAGCGCCTCATCGCCGCCGGGTCCGCGGTCGGGGTCGTGGTCCTCGTCATCGCGATCCTGGTCGCCGTCAAGCTGACCGCGCCGACTAAGAAGAACACCTCGGTCGCGTCGTCGACCGCCGCGGCGAGCCTGGTGAACGGGGTGACCGGCGTGCCGCCGGCAACCCTCGACAAGGTCGGGAAGGGCTCGGTCGCCACGCTGCCGCAGGCGACGAGCGGCCAGGCGGTGCTGAAGGGCAGCGACGGCAAGCCGATCGTGTTCTACATGGGCGCCGAGTATTGCCCGTACTGCGCGGCCGAACGCTGGCCGATGATCGTCGCGCTGTCGCGCTTCGGGACGTTCCAGAATCTGAGTACGACGTCGTCGTCGCCCACGGACACGTTCCCGAACACGCCGACCTTCACGTTCCACGGCGCGACGTACACGAGCAAGTACCTCGACTTCCAGGCGAAGGAGGTCCAGAGCGACGCCGGCGTGCCGCTGGAGACGCTCACGTCCGATCAGCAGAAGCTGGTCGACCAGTTCGACCCGCCACCGGCCGGGCAGACCGGCAACTCATTCCCGTTCCTGGATTTCGCGAACCAGTCGATCGCCAACGGTGCCAGCTACAACCCGCAGATCCTGGCCGGGATGACGCAGCAGCAGGTCGCGGACGCGCTGAAGGACCCGAACAGCGACGTGGCCAAGGCGATCCTCGGCACGGCCAACGTGTTCACGAATGAGCTGTGCAAGCTCACGAACGGGCAGCCGGGCAACGTGTGTTCGACGACGGCCGCCACGGCGTACGGAGCGATCAATGGCCAAAGCTGACGCACGGGCCCGTGCCGCGGCCCGCAAGGGGCAGTCCCGTTCGACTCCGGCCGCGCACGATCAGGCCACGGAGGCGGCGGACGACGACTCCCCCGCTGCCCCGCCGGCTCACTCGGGCCCGGGCAGCGCGGCATCCAGCGCCAACCGCGCGGCGTCCGCAAACCGCCCGGCAT
>DATCXD010000325.1:0-6025 GCA_036566005.1 Micromonosporaceae bacterium
GTGCCGGGCGCGCTGGCCGCCCGCCGCTACGCGACGCCGGTCGACGCCGTGATCGAGGTGACGGATCCGACCATGCCGGCCAACGCGGGTCGGTTCCGGCTCGTCGGCGACCAACGATCGGCCACGTGTACGCGGACGGACGAGCCGGCCGACATCGCGGCGACCGCGCACGCGCTCGGCTCCGCGTACCTGGGCGGTGCACCGTTGACGGCATTCGCGGCCGGCGGCGACGTACGGGAACTGCGCCCGGACACCCTCGCACGCACGTCCGTCGCATTCGGTTGGCACCGCGCGCCTAGTTCGATCGAGATGTTCTAGAGCCCATCGAGATGTCTAGATCCGGCGAACGATTCCTGACGTGCCGATCCAGATGCCGGCGGTGCCGCTGTTGACCTATTACTCGCGGTACCGTCGGCGCATGGTCGAGCGGGTGGACGGTGAGCGGCGCCGGCGACGCGTGCGCGGTGTCCGTCCGGGTCAGGAGACCTCGAACCCCACGCCGGTGACTGATCCGGGCCCGCCTTTGCGTGCGGCAACCGCTCCGGAGGTCAGCGCGGCTCCGGGCGCCCCACGCAGGGACCCCGTGCCGGAGCGTCCGAGCGATACCCGCCGCCGGCGACCCGACCACGGTCGCGAGCGGGAGCCCTACGACAGCCACCTGGCGGTGCCAGCCGACGATCACGAGCGTGGGCTTCGGGGCTTGATCGGCGGTGGGTCTTCCCAGGTCAGCGTCGAGGCGGCGATGCGGGCGCGCGACTCGGCCCGGCCGACAGACGCCGATATCGTCCGCGCCGAGGAAACACTGACCATCGTCCACCGGGGCTGGGTTCCGCGAGACACATAGCCATCGCGGATTTGCGGATCGCGGGCTGCTGGCCGGCCCATCTTGGGCGGCCCTCGCTCAGCCGGACAGCGGCGGCACGTCGTGCGTCTTTTCGTAGGCGGCCACCTGGTCGATCCTTCGCTGGTGCCGCTCGGCGCCACTGAACGGTGTGCGCAAGAACACCAGGACGAACTCGGTCGCCTGGTCAACCGGATGCTCGCGGGCCCCGATAGCGACCACGTTCGCGTCGTTGTGCTCACGGGCCTTCTGGGCCGTGTCCGGATTCCAGGCAAGGGCGGCTCGCACACCGACGACCTTGTTGGCCGAGATCTGTTCGCCGTTGCCGGAGCCGCCGATCACGATCCCGAGGCTGCCGGGATCGGCGACGACCGCTACTCCGGCCGCGATGCAGTGCGCCGGGTAGTCGTCGTCCGGCTCGTACGCCTTGGGACCGACATCGACCACGTCGTACCCCTGGCCGGGCAGCACCTCGACGAGGTGTGTCTTCAACTCGAAGCCGGCATGATCGGAGCCGATGTAGACGCGCATACCGCGCAGTCTCGCACAGTGAAATAGGCCTCGTGGCTGCGCTACACATCGGCGGCGAAATGCGCCTCGTGGCTGCGCTACACATCGGCGGCGAAATGCGCCTCGCGGCTGCGCTACACATGGCGGTGGTCAGAACGCGTCGAGTTCGGCGACAACGAGCCCGGCTCGCGCCTTTGGCGTGAACCACGTGCTCTTGCGTGGTAGCTTGCGCCGGGCCAGGTTCACCGCGATGAAATCGTCGACCGTCACCGGTGGGATGAGGATCGCGAGGCCGGCGCGACCCGCATCCACCTCGCCGCGCAGCCAGTCGGAAGGATAGTCGCCGCCCACGTACGTGATGGTCTTGTCTCCGGCGTCGAGTCCGAGCACGTCGGCCAGGATGATTCGCTCGACGAGCGCATGGTCGAGGTTGTCGACGTCGGTTGCCCCGGCCGTCGACGGGAGGCGGACCGCGAACGAGGCGTCCGGGCCGGCGTAGAGGTGGACCGTGCCCCGCTGACTCGGGGGGCCGTCCGTTGCCCGTACCGGCGTGATTTCGGCGCCCGCGGCACGCAGGCGCTCGATCAGCTCAGCCACCGCCGGCGCGGTGGCGACGAGCCGGTTGTACGGCTGGATCGCGACCGACGTCGGCGTGGTGATCACGGCGAGGAAGCGCGGCAGCTTCGCCATCTGGGCCGCGAGGCTCCGGTGGTTGCCGTCGGCGACGACGAGCTCACCGGCGCTGGCCAGCGCGAGCAAGTCGTCGCGACGGTCGGCGGTGAGCACCGGCCACAGTTCATGCCGGCGACCGGCCTGGTCGACGTCGCTAACCACCGGGGTGCCGAACTCCTCGGCGGTCGCGGCGAGCGCCGACTGCAGCGCGGGCGCCTGGTCGGTCGCGAGCAGCAGCACCGGCGACAGCAAATGGCCGATGCGTTCGGCCAACGCGACACGCTCGCGCACCTTCTCGATGAACACGTCCTCGTTGCGGATGACATGACCCGGCTCGTCCGCCGCGGTCGAGATCTCGGCGGTGTCGACCATGCACCACAGACCGAATCCCGTGGTGCCGTCGGGTGCCGTGATTCCGTAGACGACGGCGACGTCGTCATACGGGACGTAGCGGCCGGCCTCCTTCGCCGCCGCCAGGCGCTCGACGGCGTCCGGCAACGACGCCTCGATCGTGCGACCGAGACTGTCCGGCGCACAATGGGGCATCTCCACCCCGAGCGCGCTCATCGGGTTCGCCGCGATAATCGCCGTGATCTCCGCCTCGTCGGCGAACTCGTCGTAGTTCTGCGAGCCGGTCGACAGGCCTTCTGGGCCGCCCGCGGACAGCCAGGCCCGCCCGATCGCGTGCGCGATGGTCATGGTTCGACGCTACCGGGCGGGTGCCGATCGTTTTGGCCAGACCCGACAGTGGTCCACAGAATCGGACGGAGCGGTCTGGGGGTGGCGCGGCTGATCCGTACCGACGGGGGCCCGACGGTGCGCGGCGCGAGTCTCAGTCAAAGATCGGCTTGGCCTCGCGGGTGCGCTTGATCTCGTAGAAACCCGGAGTGCCGGCGACCAGGAGCACGCCATCCCACAGCTTGCCCGCCGCTTCGCCCTTCGGGCGCGGTGTGACCACCGGGCCGAAGAAGGCGATCTGATCGCCATCCGGACCGGGAGTGTGGATGACCGGCGTGCCGACGTCCAGGCCGACCGGCTTCATGCCCTCGTTGTGGCTCTCCCGGACGCGGTCGTCGAACTCGGTCGACGTCGCGGCGTCGGCGAGGGTCGCGTCGAAGCCGCACTCGGTCAGCACGCCCTCGTAGAGCTCGGGACCGAGCGCCTGCTTGTCATGGTGGATCCGGTTGCCGAACGCGGTGTAGAGCGGACGCAGCGCCTCGGTGCCGTACTTCTGCTCGACGGCGATCGAGACCCGGACCGGGCCCATGCCCTCGGCCAGGCGGGCCCGATACTCCTCCGACAGGTCCGTCCGGTCCTCGTTCAGCACGGTCAGACTCATCACGTGGAACCGGATATCGACCGGCCGCACCTGCTCCACCTCAAGCAGCCAGCGCGACGTGATCCACGCCCACGGGCACCTCGGATCGAACCACATGTCCGCTTTGACGCGCTCTTCTGCCATTGATTCGGCTCCCTTGCCATAAGCCTTGCCGTAAATGAAATGCCCTTGCCGCAAATGCTCACCACGGGTGGTGCTGCTTACTATTGTTGCTCCGTCAAACGTCCGACCCGATACCTCACCCGTGTGTCTCAGGCCACTGCCGGCGTGATCGTGTCTGCCACTGCCGGCGTGATCGTGTCTCAGGCCACTGCTGGCGTGATCGGCCGACCGTGAAAGACTTGCTTCACGCCCGCGCGGTTGTCATGGCCGGATCGCGGAAGACCGTACGAATGGAGTTGTTCAGCGTGGCCGGAGTACGCAATCTGACGCAGATCGAGGCCGCGGAACGTGCCCGGCTCCTCGACGTGACCTCGTACGACATCACGATCGACCTGACCGACGGCACCGGCGGACCGAGCGAGCGGACGTTCCGGTCGACGACCGTCATCACATTCGCTTGTACGGAAACCGGCGCGTCCACGTTTATCGAGGCGGCGATGGACCGGATCCGGTCGGCCACCCTCAACGGCTCGCCGATCGACGTCGCGGGCTGGAGTGCGGAGAAGGGTTTGACCCTCTCCGATCTCGCCGCACAGAACACCCTTGTGGTCGACGCCGACGCGCTCTACTCCACCACCGGTCAGGGCCTACACCGTTCGGTCGACCTGGTGGACAAGGAGGTCTACCTCTACAGCCAGTTCGAGACCGCCGACGCGCAGCGCGTGTTCGCGTGCTTCGACCAGCCCGACCTGAAGAGCGTCTACACCTGGCACGTCACCGTGCCGGCGCACTGGTCGGTCATTTCGAATTCGCCGGTCGAGCGGACCGAGCCCGGCTCGGTTGGCGTCGGTGGAGGCGAGGGGACGAAGACGCTGCACTTCGCCCCGTCGGCCCGAATGTCCACGTACATCACCGCGATCTGCGCCGGGCCCTACCATGAGGTGCGGAGGCTTCACGATGGCATCGACCTCGGCATCTTCTGCCGGCAGTCGATGAAGCGCTACCTGGACGACGACGACCTGTTCCAAGTCACGGAGCAGGGGTTCGACTTCTTCCACGAGCAGTTCGGCGTCCGCTACCCGCTGCCAAAGTATGACCAGGTGTTCGTGCCCGAGTTCAACGCCGGTGCCATGGAGAACTTCGGCTGCGTCGTGCACGGCGAGCAGTACTACATCTACCGGTCGCAGGTCACCGACTACGAGTACGAGAACCGCGCGAACACGATCCTGCACGAGATGGCGCACATGTGGTTCGGCGACCTCGTGACCATGCGCTGGTGGGATGACCTCTGGCTGAACGAGTCGTTCGCCGAGTGGGCCAGCCACTGGTGCAGCGTGCACGCGACCCGCTTCACCGATGCGTGGACCGGCTTCCTGTCGCTGCGCAAGAACTGGGGCTACCGCCAGGATCAGCTCTCCTCGACTCACCCGGTCTACTGCGAGATCACCGATGTCGAGGCGGTCGAGGTCAACTTCGACGGCATCACGTACGCCAAGGGCGCGAGCGTCATCAAGCAGCTCGTCGCGTACGTCGGGATCGACGCGTTCGTCGCCGGCCTGCGCGACTACTTCGGCAAGCACGCGTGGGGCAACGCGACCTTCGGCGACCTGCTCACGTCGCTGGAGGCGGCCTCCGGCATCGAGCTGCGCGACTTCGCGGCCCAATGGCTGGAGACCGCCCAGGTCAACACGTTGCGGCCGGAAATCGTGATCGGCGACGACGGTACGTACGCGTCGGTCGTCGTACACCAGGAGGCGCCGGCCGCCTACCCGACCCTGCGTACGCATCGGCTCGGCGTCGGCCTCTACGACCTCGTCGACGGTCGGCTTGCCCGACGCGAGACGGTCGTGGTGACGGTCAGCGGCGCGCGGACCGAACTCACCGAGCTCGCCGGCCGGCCGGCCGCTGCCGTGCTGCTGCTCAACGACGAGGATTACGCGTACGCCAAGACGCGGCTCGACGAAGCATCGCTGGCGACGGTCGTTACGCACATCGCGACGCTCGACAACTCGCTCGCTCGCGCGATCGTCTGGGCGGCGGCCTGGGACATGGTCCGGGACGCCGAGATGGCGGCGCGCGACTACGTGGCACTGGCCACGAACGGCCTGCCGGCCGAAACCGACATCAACCTCGTGACCGGGGTCCTGGCCCAGGCTCGCGGTGCCTTGACGAACTACGCCGACCCGGCGTGGGCGCCGACCGGCTGGGCCGAGCTCAACTCGGCGGCCCGGGACGCCATGACCGCCGCCGGTGCGGGCAGTGGATTCCAGCTCGCCTGGGCCCGGTCGTACGTCGGGACGGCTCGCGCCGATGCCGACCTCGACGTGATCGCCGGTTGGCTCGTAGGCGACGGCATCCCGGCCGGCCTGACGATCGGCACCGAGATCCGCTGGTCGATCCTGCAGGCGCTGTCCGCGGCCGGCCGCGTCGGCGAGGCCGAGATCAACGCGGAGCTCGACAACGACCGGACGGCCGGCGGCGAGCGGCAGGCCGCGATCGCGACGGCGCTCATCGCGACACCGGCCGCGAAGGCGGAGACATGGCGGCGCCTGACGGCGGAC
>DATCXD010000390.1:0-3197 GCA_036566005.1 Micromonosporaceae bacterium
CGACGTCGAGCAAGCCAGCGGCGGCCATCCTATCCAGGTGGAAGGCTGCGAGCTTCACGGCGATCCCGGTGTGCCGCGCAGCATCCTCGCGCCCCACCGGTTCGTTCCGCTTTCGCACATACTCGTACAGCCGTTGGCGAACGGGCTCAGCCAACAGAGCAACCGCCACTAGATCATCAGCGGCCTCCACGTATCCCCCTGCCTGGCTTTGACTCTCGACCTGGGACGGGAGCGAGAATGTCAGCCGTGCATACAAATCGTATAACCCGTTCCTGAGAGCTTTACAGGTGGCGTGGGGAAGATCACCGCGGCCTTGGATTGACGAGTTGCCGCCTTATCTCAGGGTGAGTAGCTGGTCGACCAGGGCGTCGCCGAGCCATACCTCGTAACGGTCGGGCGCCCATCCGCGTTCGAGGACGAGTGTCCGGTAGATCTCCGGCACGACCAGCGCGACGTAGATGTCTACCGCCTGTTCGACGGTCACGCGCGGCGTGAGCTGGCGTGCGATCGTGGTCAGGTGTCGCCGGAAGGCGCGTTCCCGGTTGGCCAGGATGACCTGCTGTGCTCGTGCGATGTCGGGGTCGACCCGAGCCGCCTCCTGGTAGATCGCGATCACGTCGTACATCAGCTCGAACTGTCGGCGCTGCAGGCCCGCGGCCATCCGCATCCCGGCGGCCGGGTCCGGGTGGGCGATCGCCTCGTCGTGCACCCGGTCGACCTCGAGTTCGGCCACGACAAGGTGCGCGACGTGCTGGAGGATGGCCGCCTTGCCGCCGAAGGCCGAATATATGGTCGGGGCTGGGATGTCGGCGGACTCGGCGATGGCGGCGATTGTGGTCGGCACGTAGCCACGCTCGGCGAACAGGCCACGGGCGGCCCGGGCGATCTGGTCCTTGGTGGCCAGCGCCTGCCGCTGGCGATGGGTCGGCCCATCACGCTTGCTAACCATGCCAGGAGAGTACCAATCCGTTAGGCATAGTAAAGCAATGATGAATTGAGTCCAACTTTGACCAGACTCGATCCGTCACGAGGGCGCCGGCATCGCCGCTCTGACCAACGATGTGCCCAACCTGGTGGCCGCCGCGAGCCGACTCGCTAGCTCGTCGCGCCGGCGGCCGGCACGACTTCGAGTGCCGGCTCGGTCAACGGGCCGAACACCGGCTCCGACTCCCGGTCGCGGACGGACAGCAGCGGGATCATCACGTGCGCCAGCGGACCGATCGACACGGCGAACAACGGCGTCGCCCAGCCGACTGTGCCACCGAGCAGCCAGCCGATAAGAAGGACGGTCAGCTCGATCGCCGTACGCACGACCCGGATCTGTGCGAACCACCGACCGGACCATGTGGCGGCCACACCGGTCATCAGACCGTCGCGTGGACCGGGGCCGAGCCGCGCCCCGATGTAGAGCCCGGACGCCACGCCGGTGCCGGCGATCCCGGCCACCGCGTACGTCCACCGCAACCACAGAGCGTGCGGTACGGGTAGGACGTCGTTGATGGCGTTGACAACCAGCCCAATCGCAATGGCGTTGCTGACGGTGCCGATGCCCGGTCGCTGGCGCAGCGGAATCCACAGCAGCAGCACGAAGACGCCGACCACGATGACAACGACGCCGAAACTCAGCCCGCTCAGTTTGGCCATGCCCTGGTGGAACACGTCCCAGGGAGCAAGCCCGAGGTTCGCCGCGATCATCAGGCTCATGCCGGTGCCGTACAGGGCGAGTCCGAGAAACAGGGCGGTCAGCCGGCGTGCCGGGCGATCACGAAGCGGGAGGTTGCCAATCCGAGGCATAGATGCCACTCTGAAGACCAATCGTGCGTGCTCCAAGAGCCAATTGGTGGTGAGTGGCCATGACCAGGGTGATACGGGGGAGCCAACTCGTCCGGTTGCTGGGTCCATGGCAGTCGAGCGGCAACGGCCGCCGCGCGGTGCCAGACTATCTCGCACTCGCCGATACGCTGCGTGGCTTGGTCACCGACGGGCGGCTCGCGCTCGACGTACGGCTACCGGCCGAACGCGAGCTCGCCGAGGCGTTGCGCGTCAGCCGTACGACGGTGACCGGGGCGTACAACGTGCTGCGTACATCGGGGCACCTGGACAGCCGCCGCGGTGCCGGCAGCTGGACACGACTGCCGGGCGGGGTCCGCGTCGGACAAAGTGGATGGTGGACACCGGAGACGGCGCCCGACCTGATCGACTTCGCGACGGCCGCGCTCGCCGCGCCACCGGAGATGGCCGCGGCCGCGACCGACGCCGTCGCCGTCCTGCCGCGCTATCTATCCGGAGCCGGCTATCACCCGACGGGCCTACCGGAGCTGCGGACGGCGGTCGCTGAGGCCTACACCACTCGCGGTGTGCCGACGTCGGCCGAGCAGATCATGGTGACCAACGGCGTCCAGCACGCGCTGGATCTGGCGCTGCGACTGCTGGCGCCGCCGGGCAGTACGGTCCTGACCGAGTCGCCGACGTATCCCAACGCGCTGGCCGCCTTCGCCGCGCGACGGCACCGCGTGCACACGTACGGCGTCGCCGACGGCTGGGACACCGAGTTGCTGCTCGCCGCCGTACGCCAGACCAGAGCGCGCGTCGCCTACCTCATACCCGAGTTTCAGAACCCGACCGGGCATCTGATGAGCGATGAGCTGCGGGCGGCGTTGCCATCGGTCGCACACGCGGCCGGCACCGACCTCATCATCGACGAGACATTCGTCGACCTACCGCTCGACGAATTGGCCGCAGAGGGCGCGGTCATGCCGTCGCCGGTCGCCGCGCACGATCGGCACGCCCGCGTGATCTCCATCGGCGGTATGAGCAAGCCCTATTGGGGCGGTCTCCGGGTCGGCTGGATCCGCGCGACCGAGCAGATCGTGCAGCGCCTCACTGCCGTACGCGTCGGCGTCGACATGTCCGGACCGGTCCTTGACCAACTCGTCGCCGTCGAGTTGCTGGCCCGAGCCGACGCCATCGTGCCGGCCCGGCGCGCACAACTTCGCGAGCAGCGCGGCGTGCTCGCCGCGGCGCTGCACCGCGAGCTGCCGGGGCTGCGGTTCACGCTGCCCGCCGGTGGTGTGACCCTGTGGGCGGAACTCGATGCGCCGGTGTCGAGTGCGCTGGCCCGGTCGGCCGAGACATTCGGCGTCCGGCTCGCGCCCGGTCCGAAGTTCGGCATGGACGGGACGCTGGAACGCTTCGTA
>DATCXD010000350.1:0-10012 GCA_036566005.1 Micromonosporaceae bacterium
GGCGGTGGCCGCCGAGAGTACGGATTGCGCTCAGCTTGCCCGCCTTGGCCCACCGGGTAACGGTCTTGGGGTCGACGCGGAACATCGACGCCACCTCGGCCGGGGTCAGCAAGGGCTCTGGCTCGTGCGTACGCGATGCCATTCGGTCACTCCTCCATATATACCCATAAACGCGAACCGGGGTCCCATCCGGCTAGCGCGTTTCTATGGTCCGGCTAGTCCCCGATGTCCGACATGGTCCGAACGGTTGGTCGTACATGGATGTATGGAGGATCAATGTCCGATTTATCATGATTCTGGATGACACATGATGTCTTATTTAGACCGATAATTACGGTCCGTGAATCGCATGAATACGAAGCGTGCTCTTCTTAGTTACTCCGTTCGAGGAGTTCTACCTCACGCCATCTCGCCACAATCTGCTCATAAATCTCAGCGGCGGCGTCAGTCTCACCTCGGGACAATGCGGCTAGGCCCGCCGCAATCAACCCAGGAGAGTCATCTGCTCGCAAATCTTCGTCGGAGATCAGGCCGACCAGACCGCCGTAATCAAGCTCCACGATCGATCTCGGATGGAACTCTTCGAGCCATCGTGCACCCTCCTCGACCGCCTCGGTGACCGGCGCCGCGCCGAGTGCCTTCCGGAGCACCGAGTGCGCCCGGTGGGCCCGCCGGCGGGCGCGGGAAATCTCCGTACGGTAACGGAGCGTGCGCATGCCCGGCTCCAGATCGAGCTCCCGTTCGGAGAGGTCGATGAAGATGAACCATCGCAGTGGGATCCCCCACGTCGCGATCTGCTCGTGCACCCGCGGCATGCCGTGCTCGAGCACCCGCGCCCCGTTGCGCCAGTCGTCGACGATCGTCTTCGCGATGCCGGCGAGCTTGGCCGGCACGAACGCGTCGGCCAGGACGGGCGGCACTCCGTCCCGCGCATTCAGCGCAGCCTCGGCGATGCGGACCCGCAGGTTCCACGGGCACACCAGCAGCGTGTCCTCGGTCTCCAGGACGTAGGCGTCCTCCGGCAGGTCCGGCAGCCGGCTCCACCCCGCGCCGAGCGCCTCCAGGACCGCCGTACGTTGCCGGACAGGCCCGTCCGCCGGCGCGACGGCGCGGCCTTCCTTGACGTACCGGCGCCAATAGACCTGGAGGTCCCGGTCGAAAGCCGTCAGCGGCTCGTAGACCCGCAGATACGAGGCGAAGTTGGCGGCCACAGACGGATCGTGCCACGCCGGGCGGTCGAACGGCACAACGAATGCATCGGGATTGGCAAATCGCCGAGCCACCACGGACAGATCGGCGCGTCGCACCACGGTCGGCGGCTCACGATCCGTTCTCGACACCCGTCCCGGACACGCATCCCGGACACCACCGACCCGCATGGCACAGATCACTTCGATACCCTCGGATAAGATCCGGCATCACCCCGCCGGGCAACCAGCACCCGCGCGCCCCCACAGGGTGTCGCGCGAGGGAGTCACCAGGAGCGAAACATGGGCGTATTCGCCAGCGACACCGGCCACGAACAGGTCGTTTTCTGTCAGGACAAACCATCCGGCCTCCGCGCCATCATCGGCATCTACTCGACCGCCCTCGGTCCGGCCCTCGGCGGCACCCGGTTCTACCCGTACGAGTCCGAAGAAGCCGCGTTGCATGACGTCCTCGAGCTGTCCCGCGGTATGGCGTACAAGAATGCGATCACCGGCCTCGACCTCGGCGGCGGCAAGGCCGTCATCTGGGGCGACCCCGAAAAGATCAAGAGCGAACCACTTTTGCGCGCGTACGGCCGGATGGTCGAGTCGCTCGGCGGGCGCTACTACACCGCGTGCGACGTCGGCACGTACGTCCACGACATGGACGTGATCGCGCGGGAGACCCGGTTCGTCACCGGACGCAGCGTCGAACACGGCGGCGCCGGCGACAGCTCGATCCTGACCGCCTGGGGTGTCTTTCAGGGGATGCGGGCCGCGGCCGATCACCTCTTCGGCACGCCGTCGCTCGCCGGCCGCCGGGTCGGCATCGCCGGACTCGGTAAGGTCGGCCGCCACCTGATCAAGCATCTGCTCGACGATGGCGCGTCGATTGTCGCGACCGACGTGTCGGAGAAGGCACTCGGCTGGGCCCGGCAGACCTACCCCCAGGTTGACCTCGTCTCCGACGCGACCGCGCTGATCCAGTCGGACATCGACGTGTACGCACCCTGCGCGTTGGGCGGCGCCCTGAATGACGACAGCGTGCCGCTGCTGCGCGCGAAGATCGTCGCCGGCGCCGCGAACAACCAGCTCGCCCACGCTGGCATCGACAAGTTGCTGGAGGAGCACGGCATCCTCTACGCGCCCGACTACGTGGTCAATGCCGGCGGTGTCATCCAGGTCGCGGACGAGATCGAAGGGTTCAACTTCGACCGCGCGAAGATGCGCGCGACCAAGATCTACGACACGACGCGCCAGTTGCTCGAACTCGCCGCGGCCGAGGGTGTGCCACCGGCGGTCGCGGCCGACCGGATGGCAGAGCGCCGGATGGCCGAGATCGGGCGCCTCCGCAACATCCGCGTCTAACGCGGCGAGCGGCCCGAACGTCCAACGCGGCGAGCCGCCGGACGCTCCGGCCGCCCGTCACCGCACGCTCTGGCCGCCCGTCACCGCAGGCTGGCGGTGTAATACGCGTCGTAGTACAGTCGATCGTGTGCCCTACGAGTGGCTGAATGCCGCGCTCGCCGCGATCGGCGTCCGCGGTATCGGGCCGGACGAGGTCCGTCAGGTGCTCTTCGGGTCACGGCGCCGTCCCGTGCCGGTCCGCAGCCCGGTGGGTCTCGCGTTCGTGAACGTCTGGGGACGTACGGACAGCGGCCGACCGTTGATCGTCACCGTACGGCGGCTGGACGGGTTCGACGCGTTGATCGTGGGAGCGCGCGACATGAGTGCCGCGGAGAAGGGGGAATTCGAGGCATGGGAAACAAACCGGTGAGTGACCTGCACCTGCTGGACATGACGCCCGATCAGCTCAACGACATGATCGACAACCTCACGCCGGAGCCCGCGCTGTCCCGCGAGCAAGAAGCGGAACTGCTGGCACGGCTGCCGTCCGCGCCGGCGCCGGCCGGGCCGACCGTGGTGAGTTCGCTCCGACTGCCACTCGAGTTGAAACAGCGCATCGACGAGGCCGCGACCGGGCTGGGAGTGTCGTCCTCGACGTTCATCCGCCGGGCCGTCGAGGCGGCCTTGGCCGGCCAGGATCGGACGAATCTCGTCAATCTCGACGACGTGATCCGGGCGATCCAGGGCGTGCCGCACGCGGCCTGATCTTGCGCCGCACGCGGCCTGATCTTGCGCCGCACGCGGCCCGATCTTGCGCCGCACGCGGCTCGATCTTCGGTTACCGGCCGGCGACTCCGGGCCGCCAATTCGTACGCCGGTGCCGAAGACCATCGGCGCGCTACGTGCGAATCGCGGCAAATCGGTTATGGCGCACGACCGCTCCGTAATTGGTGTGGCCAGCCACACAGTCATGCGATAACGCAGTGGCCGAGGTGTCGAAGACGGCCCTCGACATGTACCGTATGAGCCACGAGAGATGCCTGACGTCATCGGGGCCCGGCCTATGGGGCTGCCCCGTAATTCTGTGCGAGGGGGTCGAGCCATGGGGCGCGGCCGTGCTAAGGCCAAGCAGACAAAGGTGGCCCGGGAGTTGAAGTACCACTCCCCGAACACCGACCTCGCGGCGTTGCAGCGCGAGCTTGGCACTGGTGGGTCGAATGACAAGTTCGACGACCCGGACGAGTTCGACGACGAGAACGCCGAAGACGACGAGTCCGAGGACGACGACGAAGACGACCTCGCTGCGCGCTGGGGTGTGCCTCCGCACTGACTGTCTTGCGCGAAGCGGGCGACCGCCGCCACGAGCACGCCGGGTTGGCCCGTCGTGCTCGTTATGCGTCTGAGCGCTACGCGGTCTCGATCAATTTCGCCGCACCACAAGGTCGCCGCCCCGCGAGGCCGCCGGCAACTAACTAGGCGCGGGGTCGGTTCGTGAACTGGTAGAACGTCGGGAACGCGTCCTCGAAGGCTCGCCACTGCGGCGTACTGGGCCGCACGCGTACCGGAGGCTTGGCACGACCGTCGACGGGAGAATCACCCCCGGCGGCATCCACATCGCGGTCAGCGGGGGCCTCGGCGACGTCGGCCGCATCGTTTTCCGTACGCGCGAGCCAGGTTGCCCGCGCCTCGGACAGCAATGTCGGAAGACCGGGTGCGGCGGCCAGCCGTTCGCTCAGCGGATCACTGGGCTCGGGCATAGTCGAGCACTCCTTCGATCAGGCGGATCTTGCTGTTTCGGCAATGGTTCGTCTCCGTGCCGGCGAAGTTCCCGCGCTCGAAATACCGGTTTGCCGCGTGCGCGCCGCCGCAGAAGCCGAAGTATGCACACGAACTGCGGCATTCCTCGACACCGGTGAGATATTCGGCGATCCAGCCGTCCGGGCGTTCGGTCACCCGATCCAGCAGCCGGTCGAGCGAGCATTCGGTGACGTTGCCGGACGCGAAATCACCGTAGTGACCGTCGTGGAAGCCGGCGAGTTCAGGCGACAGCAACACGACCGAGCCGTCGTACGCGATCGTCGGGATCGGATCGATGCGACGCGGCAACAGGTCGTCGGCCGTTCCGTCGATCGCGTTGGCGGCAAACCACAGCGCCCATTCGATCTCCCGCAACTCGATCGCCGGGTCGGCGCGCCAGGCTGCCGTCAGCTCGGCCCAGAACGCACGCACGTCGGCTGCGTCGAACGCGTTGGACCGCGTGTTGACGCCTTCCTGCTCTTCAACGTTGATCCCGAGGGAGTGACAGCCCAGGTCGCGAAAGAACGCGTACAGCTCGGTGCCAAGACCGGCGGTCGGCGCCGACACGACACACAATGCGGCGAACGGAATGCCACGCCGCCGGAGCGTGTCGATCCCCTTGCGGATCTTGTCATACGCCGGTCGGCCGGCCCGGTCCACCCGTGACGCCGTGCGGGCGGCGTCACCGTCGATGCTGACTCCGATCCGTACGTCATGCTCGACGAAGAAGTCACACCACGCGTCGTCGATCAGGGTCGCGTTCGTCTGGACGTGGTGCTCGACCCCCCGAAACGGAGCCATCAGCGCGCCGAGATGCGCTCGTCCCGCCGCGAGCGGCTCACCCGCGTGCCAGACCACCGAAAATCGCTCGCTCCGGGCCGCCCATCGATTGACGGTGTCAGCCACCGCCGACGCCACGGCCACCGGCATCTTGCGGTCCGCCGCGCGAAGCGGCAGATAGCAGTACGCACAGTTCAAGTTGCACAGCGTGGTGGGCTGCATGATCACATACGAGGGTACGGGTGCGATGCCGCGCATGCCGTGCCAGACGAACGGGTGGCGCGTGGGCAAGGCGGCACCGGACGGCGCGGCCGACACAGGGCGATCGTGCGACACCCGCCCTCCTTCGTTTTGGGGAGTGTCGCATCAGCCTATGGGCCAGACGGCCCTGGGTGAAGCCCATCCGCGGCACAGTCACCGGCGCCGGCCGCTTGGCCGCGTATATGGGCCGGGCTCGTCAGCCCCCGGTGTGCGAGCCAACCATGTGCACGGTGCCGCTGCCGACGACGATCTCCCCGGCACCCCAGGCGTGGACCTTGCGGCCGGCCAGGAACGCCAGCGCACGATCGGCATCGGCCGGCGCGACGATCGCGAACATGCCGATGCCCATGTTGAACGTCGACTCCATCTCCGGGTCGTCGATCCGGCCCTTACGCTGGATCAGTTCGAAGATCGGCTGCGGCCGCCACGTGGACCGGTCGACGATCGCGTCGACGTGGTCCGGCAGCACCCGGACGAGATTGCCGGGGATGCCGCCGCCGGTGACGTGGGCGTACGCCCGAACGTCGCACTCGGTGATCAGATCGAGGCAGTCTCGCGCATAGATCTTGGTCGGGGTGAGCAACTCCTCCCCGAGTGTGCGCTGGCGATCGAGTTCCTCGACGATCGTGTCCAACCGCAGACGGCCGGCGCCGAGAAGCACGTGGCGTACGAGCGAGTAGCCGTTGGAGTGCATGCCGGACGAGCCGAGCGCGATCACGACATCGCCGGGCTCCACTCGGTGCGCACCAAGCATGGCCTCCTCTTCGACGACGCCGACGCCGGTGCCCGAGATGTCGTACGCGTGCGGCGCCATCATTCCCGGGTGCTCCGCCGTCTCGCCACCGAGCAGTGCGCAGCCCGCTGTGCGGCAGCCGTCCGCGATGCCGGCCGCGATCTCGGCCACCCGTTCGGGCACGACCTCGCCGCAGGCGATGTAGTCGAGGAGGAACAGCGGCTCGGCGCCGCACGCGACGAGGTCGTCGACAACCATCGCAACGAGGTCCACACCCACTGTGTCGTGGATGTCCATTTGCTGCGCGATGACGAGCTTCGTGCCGACGCCATCCGCCGACGAGGCGAGGATCGGGTTCTTGTACTTCTTCATGTCCAGCCGGAACAGCCCAGCGAAGCCGCCGAGATCGCCGACGACCTCATGGCGCCAGGTGCGCGACACCTTCGACTTCAGCAGCTCGACTGCCTGCTCGCCAGCGTCGATCGAGACACCGGCATCGGCATACGTCACCGTGCGCTTACGGGTGGTCTTGCCGGCGTTGGCACTCCACGGCAGCCGGGCGGCCTCCGAACGCTCGCTCACGTATGTCACTGCTTCTCTCCTCTGGTGCCGCGTGCTGCCATTCCGCTGTCGTACGCCGCCATAGGTCTCGCCTGCGGATCCCGCCTGTGGTGGGCTCCCCGAGGGCCACGGCCGGCTCAGTGCGTCCGAGCCGCCGTGCCCTGCGCATGGACCAGCTCCACGTTTCGGGCCGCCTCCACGCCGGCCCCCTCGGCCGACTCGACACGGCGGCCGACGCCCTCGAGCAGGTGCTTTCCGATGAGGCCGTCGTCGGGAAGCTCGATCGGGTAGACCCCGTCGAAGCAGGCCCGGCACAACCGGCTGGCCGGCTGGTCGGTCGCCGCGACCAGGCCGTCGAGTGAGATAAAACCGAGCGTGTCGGCGCCGATCGAGCGGCGGATCTCCTCGATATCGAGGCTGCCGGCAATGAGCTCGGCTCGGGTGCCGAAGTCCAGGCCGTAGAAGCACGGCCATTTCACCGGCGGCGACGAGATGCGCACGTGCACCTCGATCGCGCCCGCCTCGCGAAGCAGCCGTACCTGGGCCCGCTGGGTGTTGCCGCGCACGATCGAGTCGTCCACCATGACGACTCGCTTGCCCCGGACCACCTCGCGTAGCGGATTCAGCTTCAGCCGGATGCCGAGTTGCCGGATCGTCTGCGATGGCTGAATGAAGGTGCGGCCCACGTACGCGTTCTTCACCAGCCCGGCGCTGTACGGGATCTTCGACCCTTCGGCATATCCGATCGCGGCCGGGATGCCGGACTCGGGCACCCCGATGACAAGGTCCGCGTCAACTGGGCACTCGACGGCCAACGCCTTACCGACGGCCACCCGAGCCGAGTAGACGTTGCGACCAGCGATCGTGGTGTCCGGCCGAGCGAGGTAGACGTACTCGAAGAGGCAGCCCTTCGGGTCGGGCGCGGCAAACCGGTGCGAGCGCAAACCGTGCTCGTCGATCGCTATCAGTTCACCCGGCTCCACCTCGCGGACGAAGCTGGCACCGATCGTCTCCAGTGCGGCCGTCTCGCTGGCCACGACCCAGCCGCGTTCCAGGCGCCCCAGCACCAGAGGGTGGACGCCGTTGGCGTCGCGCGCCGCGTACAGCGTCGACTCGTCCATGAACACGAAGCTGAACGCGCCGCGCAACCGGGGCAGCACCGACATGGCCGCTTCCTCGATAGACAGATCGGGATGAGCGGCGAGCATCTGGCTCACGATCGCGGTGTCGGACGTTTCGCCGGCCGGCGCATGGGCGATCTTCACCAATTCGGCCGTGTTGACCAGATTGCCGTTGTGAGCGAGCGCGATCGTCGTGCCGAACTCGGACGACCGCAGCACCGGCTGCGCATTTTCCCACGTCGACGCGCCGGTTGTGCTGTAGCGGGTGTGCCCGATGGCCACGTGCCCGCGCAGGCTCGACAGTGTCGACTCGTCGAAGACCTGGGCGACCAGGCCGAGATCCTTGTAGACGACGACACCGGATCCATCGCTGGCGGCGATGCCGGCGGCCTCCTGCCCGCGGTGCTGGAGGGCGTAGAGACCAAAGTAAGTGAGCTTGGCCACCTCTTCGCCCGGGGCCCATACGCCGAATATGCCGCACTCGTCCTGTGGGCCCGGTTGCTGCGGGTCAAGATCATGGTTCAGCTGACCGTCGCCTCGGGGCACCGGCGCTCCTCTTGTCTTTATCGGCTTCGCCATCCCGGCCGCGCGAGTCGTCGGCGGGTCCGGCCTTGCGGTCTCGAAAGCACTGCTGTGCGCGAAGATCTGCCCACGTCAAGAAGCCGATCGACGTGCCTCGACTCACGTGCTGGGGACAAGATTCTCCCGCCAGGCCAGTGTACGCGAGAGCCGCGCCGGCCCAAGATGGGCGAAGCGAGGAGATGTCACGAGTCGGACGACAATGGCAGGAACGGGGATAGATCCGCGCGAACGCCACTGGATCGGATGACACCCGATTCGACGGCCGTCGACCAGCTCATCACACCGGTCGCAACCTTCACCCAGGTCACGGCGTCTGTCTCGACAACATTCGGCGGCGTGCCGCGGGTATGACGCGGACCGGGAATACATTGAACAGCACCAAAAGGTGGGACCCTGACCTCCACCGATCGGCCAGGCGCGCGGACTGACAATTCCCGCAATAGCTCACGTACCGCATCGCGGAGCGCGCCGCGGTCGGGCGATTCGCCCGCAGCGACGGCCTTGATCACGCTCTGTACGGCGACGGAATTACGGTACGCAGGGGACACGTCGGGACGATACGACCTAACTGCAAAGTGCCTGACAACCGGCCCCCGCTTTAAGAGTCGACCGGAAACAGGCATAGTTGCCCACGATGTATCCGCATTGGAACATGCGCCAGCGACACTGTTACGTCGTGGCCGGATACCTCGTTGTCTGAAACGACGACTCGGCTGGATGACCGGCCAGGAGGCGGTGGAGACGTGACAGCGCATGGGCGATCCTGGGTGCGCCCACGAGAACGGGCGTACGCAGGACTGTTCGTGGCACTGGCCACCGTCGCCAGCTTGGTCGGCATCGGTCTCGCGGCGCAGCCCGCGCTCGCAGCCAGCGCTGGCGTCACCGTCTCCGTTTCGCCGTCATCGGTCACTCTCAGCCCAGGTCAGTCCGCGACCGTCAACGTCGCCGTGACAAACACCGGCGAGGACGACGGCACCCCGATGGCGGCGACGCTCGCCGTCAGTGGCGGTAGCGCATCCGCGAGTGACATCACGGTCGGTCTCGCCAGCGGCTGCGACAATACCGGTCAGTCGCAGGCCGGCCAGGCGACCTGCATGTTCACGTCGCACACGTCGCCACCGCCTGGACAGGACACCGCGAACTTGGTGTTCACTCTCAAGGCCGCGCAGTCCATCAGCGACGTCGTCCCGGGCGGGAAGGCGACGTTCAGCTCGTCGTCCGTCTCGGTCGTCGAATCGCCGGCGATCAACAGCCCGGTGTCAAAGGGATTCAGCCTCACGCTGAACGGCCCAGCGCCGCCGCCGCCTTCGACGATCTCGGGCGTCGTCGACGACATCACGACCGGGCAACCGGTGGCCAACGCGCTGGTCAATCTGCAGGACTCGGCTAGCCACACCTACCTTGGGCACTCCAACAGCAGCGGCAAGTTCTCCTTCACCGCCGGTGGCTCGACGCCCGTCGTCGCGGGCCCGGTCGTGATCGGCGCATCGAAGAAGGGCTACCAGGACTTCACCGGCGCACCGAAGACCTTCACACCGGGCCAGGACCTGACCGGGTGGCGGGTGCTCATCAAACCGGCTGTGGTGGCCACTCCATCGGCATCGGCGTCGGCGACGCCATCGGCCTCCGCGTCGAGCGCGGAG
>DATCXD010000353.1:0-3641 GCA_036566005.1 Micromonosporaceae bacterium
ACAGGACCGACCGCCAGCTCGCGTAGCCGGTGTCCACGCCGTCGGCGATGGCCGAGTTGGCGGTGACCGCGTGCAGCACCGGGAGCCAGCCGCGCAGGTGGTTGAGCACTTGGACGCCGAGCTCGCGGTCCGGCACCCCGACGTGCACGTGGCAGCCGCACAACCCGGCGGTCGACCAGATCGCGCCGAACTCCTCGGTCATCCGTACGTAGCGGGGGTTGTCCGATATCGCTGGCGGCACGTCGAGCGGCAGCGTACCGGTGCCGATGGCGGCGAGACGTAGACCGACCGACTCGGCCGTGTCGCACAATGCCGTCCGGATCGAGATCAGGGAGTCGCGAAGGGTCGCGAGGTCGGTCGTGGGTGGCGTCGCCAGCTCGATCTGGTTGGCCTGGAACTCGTACTGGACCACACCGGCAAGGTCACCCTCGAGACGGTCACCGAGGGCGGCCATCACCGCCTCGACGGCCGGGACGATCTGCCCGGTCTGTGGGTTGATGAGAAGGAACTCCTCCTCGACGCCCATGGTCAACACATCGTCGAGGTCGCCGGCCGCTTTCTCGGCCACCCGCATCGCTCGTGGATCATCGGTCACGGTGTCGGCCCATCCTCGTCCCGGGCGAACACGGCGGCGGTCGGCCTCGCGACCTACCCGCGACGTGTCGCGAGGCTGCCGTGCCGGGTCACGGGCTTACTCCCACCGTACGGGCGTACGAGCCGCGACGGACCGAATTACCTGTGCATTTCCGGTGAATCGGACGGGCGAACGCTAGTCGCTCAGGTCGCCGTCACGGATCGGATCGGCGCTCCGTCCAGGAACGCCGCGATGTTGTCCGCGCTGTTCTGGTAGAACACGGCGAGGTTCTCCCGGCTCACGAACCCGATGTGGGGAAGCAGCACGGTGTTCGGGGCGCTGAGCAACGGGTGCTCCGCCGGCAGGGGTTCGGTGTCGTAAACGTCGAGCCCGGCTCCGGCGATCGTCCCGGCGTACAGCGCGCGGATCAGCGACTCCTCATCCACGATCGGGCCGCGCGACGTGTTGACCAGGAACGCCGTCGGCTTCATCAGCGCGATCTCGTCGGCGCCGATGAGGCCCCGGGTCCCGCTGTTGAGCGGCACGTGGATCGTGACCACATCGGCGGTCGACAGCAGCTCATCGCGCTCGACGCGGCGCGCGCCGGCCGCCGCCGCCCGCTCGTCCGTGAGATGTGGGCTCCACGCCACCACCGACATGTCGAAGCACCGGCCGAAATCGGCAATGCGCTTGCCGAGCCGCCCGAGGCCGATGATCCCGAGCGTCTTCCCCCCGAGTACGGATCCGAGCGTGGCCTGCCAGCGCCCGGATCGCAGGGACGCCTCGTTCGCCGGCAGCTGCCGTACGGTCGCCATGATCAACGCCCAGATCAGCTCGGTCGTGGAACTGGTCACGCCTCTCGTCGTGTTGCTGATCTGAATGCCGCGGGCCTGCGCGGCCGCCACGTCGAGCGTCCCGTTGCGACCGCCGGTGAAGCTGATGAAAGCGAGCTTCGGCAGCTCGGCCAGGGTGTCGGCGGACAGCGGCTGCCGATCGCGCATGAGGCACAGGATCTCGAAGTCCCGCAATGCGTCCACGACCCGGTCCGGCGCCCCGAGATGCTCGGTAAACACCGTGACCTCGGCACGCGACGTCACCCGGCTCCAGTCCGCCACGTCACGCGCACACTGCAGGTAGTCGTCGAGGATTGCGACCCTCATCGCCACGCTCCGATCTCGCAGTCCAGTCGCCGCAAGATCGCCGCAACTTCCCGGAAGACGCCCATCATAGGCCGCCCCAACCGAGCGACTTCCTGGAAGTTGCGGTGATCAAGCACACCGCGTAGTGGTTGGGCATGGCGGTGACGTTGCGCGCGGCCGGCGTTTCACGGTCCTTGGGAGGGTACGGCCTTGCGGCGGTTCACTCGCACCCGTATATTCGTGGGCGAGTATCCGGAAGCGAGGTGATCCGATGGCGAAGCGGCGCAAGGTCAGCAACCTGCTGGGGCTCGCGATCCTGGCGCAGCTGTCCGCAGGGCGACCGATGCATCCGTACGAGATCGCGACCGTGCTCAAGCAGACGGGCAAGGAAAGCGACATGAACATCAAATGGGGGTCGCTCTACACGGTCGTGCAGAACCTCGATCGGCATGGCTTCATCGAGGCGACCACGAGCAACCGGGACGGTCGGCGCCCCGAGCGGACGGTGTACGCGATCACCGGCGCCGGCCGGGAGGAGTTGCGCGACTGGATGCGTGAACTGGTCGCCGTGGTCGAACCGGAGACGAACCGGTTCGAGGCCGCTCTGTCGGTGCTGGCCGTGTTGCCGCCGGACGAAGCGATCGCCCTGCTCGAAACGCGGCTCGCCGCGGTCGATGCGGCCAACGCCGCGCACCGCACGATGCTGGCAGAGCTCACCGAGCTGCCACGGGTCTTCCTGATCGAGTCGGAGTACGCGCTCGCCATACGGGAGGCCGAGGCGACCTGGATCCGTTCGCTGCTGGGCGAGATCGCGGCCGGCACCCTGTCGGGTGTCGACGACTGGCGGGCGTATCACGAGACCGGTCAACTGCCGGCCGGCTTCGCGCAGATGCTCGACGAGGAGGTGCCGCTCGAGCCGGGAGAAGACAGACCGCTAGAAGATCGATAGAGACCCCGGTGCGGTGCGCTAACACCGCGACCGGGGTCGGAACCTCGCAACCGACCCGCGAACGGACCCGGCCACCAGGTGGCAACCGTAAGAATAGCCGGGCTCCTGCGTTCGACGGGCGTTGTCCACCCGTACGAAGAGGAGTTTCATCATGCTCATCGAGGCACACGACCTCGTCAAGGCTTACCCGGATCATGCGCCTCGCGGCAGCGCTACGCATCGGCGGCCGGGCGTGCGGGCGCTCGACGGCTTGTCGATCGCCATCGAGGCCGGCGAGATCTTCGGCCTGCTCGGGCCGAACGGCGCCGGAAAGTCCACCGCCATCAAGGTGCTCACCACGCTGGCCCGACCGGACTCGGGCACGGCGACGGTTGCCGGTCACGACGTGCTGCGGCACCCGGAACGCGTACGCCGTGCCATCGGCGTCGTCGCCCAGCGGTCCGGAGCCGATCCACTCGCGACCGGCCGCGACAATCTCACGTTGCAGGGTCGGCTCTACGGCCTCGGCGGCGCCGCGCTCAAGCGGCGGGTCGGTGAGCTGTTCGAGCGGTTCGATCTCGCCGCCGCGGCCGACCGTCCGGTGAAGACCTACTCCGGCGGCATGCAGCGCCGGCTCGACGTCGCGCTCGGCCTCGTACACAAGCCGACTGTTCTCTTTCTGGACGAGCCGACGACCGGGCTCGACCCCGAGGCGCGGTCCGCGCTGTGGGCCGAGATCGGACGGTTGTCGACCGACGAGCGGCTCACCATCCTGCTGACGACGCACTATCTGGAGGAGGCCGATCGGCTGGCCGACCGCCTCGCGATCGTCGATGCCGGCCGAGTCATCGCCACGGGCACACCGGACGGGCTCAAGGGCGAGTTGCGCGGCGACGCCGTACACGTGGATCTGCGGGCCGTGCCGAGCGCAGATGTGCGGGTCCTACTGGCCGACATCGCCGGTGTTCGCGACGTGACCGTGGACGGTCGGCGGCTGTCG
>DATCXD010000355.1:0-3407 GCA_036566005.1 Micromonosporaceae bacterium
CGGCGATCCCGCCGATGCGCGTTGTGTCCTGGTCGAGGCGATCGACAGCGCCGGCCGTGAGGCCGCGATCCTGTCGTTCGTGCCGTGGGGGAGTGACGGACTGTCGCTCGATCTCATGCGGCGGGATCGCGCGAGCGACAACGGTCTGATGGAATTCATGATCGCGGAGCTTGTCGCCGCGGCCCCGCGACTCGCCGTCAACCGGATCTCGCTCAACTTCGCCGTGTTCCGGTCGGTGTTCGCGGACGGCGCGCGCATCGGCGCCGGCCCGGTGCTGCAGGCATGGCGCGGGTTGCTGCTGTTCTTGTCCCGCTGGTTCCAGTTGGAATCGCTCTACCGGTCCAACGTGAAGTATCGACCTGAGTGGCTGCCTCGCTATCTGTGCTTCGAGGATCGCCGGGACCTGGCGAAGGTCGCGCTCGCGTCCGGCATCGCCGAAGGATTCGTGGTCGTGCCGCGGCTTCGCACGCTGTTGCGCCGCGGTCAGGCGCGGACGGCACCTGCGGCGCGGTCGGTGGTCGACGTGCCACCCGGGTCGGCCGGACCAGCTTCCGTCGTGGTCGCCGCCGAGGACGGTGCGGCGGTACGTCGACCGGAACAGGAACGCGTCCGCATCGCGAAACTCGACGTGCTCCGGGCGGCCGGCCGGGATCCGTACCCGGTCGGGATCTTCCGTACGCACAGCTGCACCGAGATCGTCCGTACCCACGGCGACCTGGCACCCGACTCGGCCACCGGTGTGACGGTGACCGTCGCGGGCCGGGTCATCCTCGCGCGCGACCACGGCCAGGTGTGCTTCGCGACCATTCGCGACTGGAGTGGCGACCTCCAGGTCGTGCTGGACGTCGGCGGCCTGGACGCGACCGCGTTGGCCACGTGGCGCAGCGGTGTGGACCTGGGTGATCATGTCGCGATCACCGGCGAGGTCGTCACGTCGCGTCGCGGCGAGGTGTCGGTGCGCGCGGTCCGCTGGCAGATGGCGGCCAAGTGCCTGCGACCCATGCCGGACAAGCACTCTGGCCTGGTCGACGCGGAGGTGCGGGTGCGCCAGCGCTATCTGGATCTCGCGATCGACCCGGCCGCGCGGGACACGCTGCGCCGCCGCGGAGCTGTGTTGCACGCGTTCCGAGGCGTGCTCACCGAACGGGGCTTCCTCGAAGTGGAGACGCCGATCCTCCAGCGATCGCATGGCGGTGCCAACGCGCGTCCGTTCGCAACCCACATCAACGCGTACGACATGGACCTGTACCTGCGGATCGCGCCGGAGCTGTTTCTCAAACGGCTGGCCGTCGGTGGCGTCGAGCGGGTCTTCGAAATCGGCCGCGCGTTCCGCAACGAAGGTGCCGACGCCCAGCACAACCCCGAGTTCACGATGCTCGAGGCGTATCAGGCGTACGCGGACTACACCGACATGCGCGAGCTGACGGAGGCGCTCATCGTCGCGGCCGCCACCATCGCGTGCGGGCGGCCGGTGGCCCGGCGCATGGACGGGACCGAGGTCGACCTCGGCGAGCCGTGGCCGGTGATCTCGGTGCACGATGCGGTGGCCAAGGCACTCGGTGAACCGCTCTGCCCGGAAACGCCGGCGGCGGTGGTGTCCGAGTGGGCGCGGGCCGCGAAGGTGCCGGTCGACCCGTCGTGGAACCGCGGGCAGGTGCTCCTCGAGTGCTACGAGCGCCTGGTCGAAGCGGCGACCGACGGGCCGACGTTCTACGCGGACTTCCCGGTGGAGGTGTCGCCGTTGGCTCGGGCGCATCGTGACGACCCCCGGTTGGCCGAGCGATGGGACCTGGTCGCGTTCGGCATGGAGATCGGGACCGCGTACACCGAGTTGGCGGATCCGCTCGAACAGCGCCGGCGATTGACCGCCCAGTCGCTGCTGGCCGCCGGCGGTGATCCGGACGCGATGGATCTCGACGAGGATTTTCTCGTCGCGCTCGAATATGCGATGCCGCCGACGGGCGGCCTGGGCATCGGAATCGATCGCGTGGTGATGATGCTGACCGGTCGCGCGATCCGGGACTCGATCGCGTTTCCGCTGGTCAAGCCTTCGATACCGCGGTGATTCCGGATGGTGCAACGGCCCACCGCGACGGCTGACGGCGACGGCTGACCGCGACGGCTGACCGCGACGGCAGGGGCCGTCCGGCCGCTCCGGCCGGGCTTTAGGGCAACCGCCGACCGTCCGGGGTGGACCATCGGTACTACTTCACTTAGTATGATACTCAGTATCCTACCGAATGGGGTGACCATGAGCGTGCGTCACGCCTTGCTGGCGTTGCTGAGCGAGGGTCCGAAGTACGGTCTGCAGCTTCGCCAGGAGTTCGAAGCGCGGACGGGCGAGGTCTGGCCATTGAACGTCGGGCAGGTCTACACGACGTTGCAGCGACTGGAGCGCGACGGACTCGTCGAGTCCGACGACACCACCGACGAGGGTGCCCAGAAGAATTTCCAGATCACCGCCGAGGGCGGGTCCGAGCTGACCCGATGGTTGCGAACGCCGCCCGATCTCAGTTCGCCGCCGCGCGACGACTTGGTGGTGAAGATCCTGGTGGCGCTGCGTGTCCCCGGGGTCGATGTCCGCGACGTGATCCAGGTGCATCGCCGCTATCTCGTCGAGTTGATGCAGCAGTGGACCCGTCTCAAGGAAGACGATGCGCAGTTCGACCTGAGCTTTGCGCTGGTCGTCGACGCCGAGTTGTTCCGGCTCGACTCGGTCATCCGGTGGCTGGATGCGGCGGACGGTCGTCTCAAGCGGGCGGCGATCGAACCCGTACCCGCGCCGGAATTTCCCATGCCGAAGGTGCGGCGTCGGGTGGGGGTGCGGCGATGAGCGTGCTCGAACTGCATTCCGTCAGCAAGGTGTACGGCCAGGGCGTGGCCGAGGTGCACGCGCTCAGTGCGATCAGTCTGTCGGTCGACGCCGGCGTGATGATCGCCGTCATGGGAGCCAGTGGCTCGGGTAAGAGCACGCTGCTGACCATCGCCGGCAGCCTCGACGATCCGACGAGTGGCGACGTGATCGTCGCGGGCTCGCACGTGTCGACCCTGTCGCGCAACGCCAAAGCGACGTTGCGGCGCCGCTCGATCGGGTACGTGTTCCAGGACTACAACCTGCTCGCTGGACTGACCGCGGTGGAAAACGTCGCGCTGCCGCTCGAACTCGACGGCGTCGCATCCCGCAAGGCACAGGCAACCGCGTTGCAGACCCTCGACGAACTCGGTCTCGTGGAACGGGCATCGCGCTATCCCGACCAGTTATCCGGCGGGGAACGGCAGCGTGTCGCCATCGCCCGGGCGGTTGTCGGCGACCGGCAGCTCGTGTTGGCCGACGAACCCTCCGGCGCTCTCGACTCCGCGAACGGCGAGGCCGTCATGCGTTTGGTTCTGGCCGCCTGCCGCCGCGG
>DATCXD010000357.1:0-3425 GCA_036566005.1 Micromonosporaceae bacterium
TGGCCGGGGCGGTGGCGGCATGACCGGCCCGGCGCTGGACACCGCCACGCCTGACATTGCGGCGCCCGACACCGCGCTGGTCGACAGGTCCGTGCCGGGCGGGGTGGGCGACGATGCCCGCCGGCCCGACGGCACGCTCAAGGTTCTTGGCGAGTTCGCCTACTCCTCCGATCTGTGGGCGCGCGACATGCTGTGGGGCGCGACATTGCGCAGCCCACATCCACGGGCCCGGATCCGGGGTATCGATCTGAGCGAAGCCCTTGCGCTGCCCGGGGTGTATGCGGTGCTCACGCACGAGGACGTGCCGGGCGCCAAGCTGTACGGCCTGGAGATCCCCGACCAGCCGGTGCTCGCCATCGACCAGGTCCGCTACCAGGGCGAGCCGGTCGCGATCGTCGCCGCCGACCACCCGGAGACGGCACGCCGCGCCGCCACGCGCATCACGGTGGACTACGAGGTGCTGACCCCGATCGCCGATGCCGAAGCGGCACTGCGCCCGGGCGCGGATCCAGTGCATCCGGCCGGCAACCTGCTGCGCCACGTGCCGGTGCGGCGGGGCGATCCGGCCGCGGCGGCCGAGGTCGTGGTGTCCGGCGAGTTCTATGTCGGCACGCAGGATCAGGCGTTCCTCGGCCCGGAGTCCGGGCTCGCGATACCGGCCGAGGACGGCGGCGTCGACCTGTACATCGCCACCCAGTGGCTGCACGTCGACCAGAAGCAGGTCGCCGCGTGCCTCGGCTTGCCCGCCGAGAAGGTGCGCCTGACCCTGGCCGGCGTGGGCGGCGCGTTCGGCGCCCGGGAAGACCTCTCCATGCAGGTACACGCATCGCTGCTGGCGCTGCGTACCGGGCGACCGGTGAAGATGATGTACGGACGGGAGGAGTCGTTCTTCGGTCACGTGCACCGGCACCCGGCGACGATGCGCTACGAACTCGGCGCGCGCCCGGACGGTGAGCTGGTGTACCTGCGGGCCAGCATCGTTCTCGACGGCGGTGCCTACGCCTCGAGTTCGACCGCCGTGTGCGCCAACGCCGCGACGTTGGGCGTCGGACCGTACCGGGTGCCCAACGTCGTCATGGACGCCTACGTCGCCTACACCAACAACCCGCCGTGCGGCGCGATGCGCGGCTTCGGTGCCGTACAGGCCTGCTTCGGCTATGAGTCGATGATGGATCGGCTCGCCGCGGCGCTGGGCATCGATCCGGTCGAGGTGCGGGTCCGCAACGCGCTGGCCACCGGGGACACGATGCCGACCGGTCAGGTGGTGGACGGGCCCGCCCCCGTGGCGGAGCTGCTCCGCCTCGTCGCGTCCGCGCCCGCACCGAAACCAGCCACGGGCGACCTGCGCCAGTTGCCGGGCGGGGTGTCCAACACGACGCACGGCGAGGGTGTGGTGCGCGGCGTGGGCTACGCGGTGAGCATCAAGAACGTGGGCTTCTCGGAGGGCTTCGACGATTACGCCACCGCACGGGTACGGCTGCATCTCGTCGGCGGATCCCCGGCCGTGGTGGTGCACACCTCGGCCGTCGAAGTGGGCCAGGGCCTCGTCACCGTACAGGCGCAGATCGCGCGGACCGAGCTCGGTATTGAGCAGGTCACCGTCGCCGTCGCGGATACCAGCGTGGGCAGTGCGGGCTCGACCTCGGCTTCGCGGCAGACGTACATGACCGGCGGTGCGGTGCGAGCGGCGTGCATCGCGGTGCGCGAGCGCGTGCTGTCCCGCGTCGGCGGTAGCCGGCTGGTCGCGGGCACGATCATCGCCGATTCCGGTGAACCCCTCGCCGATCTTGCCGAGCTGCTGCGCGACGGTCCGGTAGAGGAGACCGTACAGTGGCGGCACCGCCCAACCGAACCGCTCGACCCGGTCACCGGGCAGGGCAACGCGCACGTGCAGTACGCCTTCGCCGCGCACCGGGCGACCGTGGACGTCGACACCGAACTTGGGTTGGTGCGGGTGGTCGAGATCGCCACCGCGCAGGATGTCGGCAAGGCGATCAATCCACGGGCCGTGCTCGGGCAAATTCACGGCGGTACCGCCCAGGGGCTGGGTCTCGCGCTGATGGAGGAGATCCAGCTGGTCGACGGCGTGCTGCGCAACCCCTCCTTCACCGACTACCTGATTCCCACCATCCTCGACATGCCGCCGATGCACGTCGATGTGCTGGAACTGGGTGATCCCCACGCACCGTACGGTCTGCGCGGTGTGGGGGAGCCGCCGACGATCTCGTCCACCCCGGCCATCGTCGCGGCCATCCGGGCCGCGACCGGCCGGCCGTTGACCCGGGTGCCGGTGCGTCCCGAGCACATCGTGGTCCACTGATGCTGTCTGAGGACGTCTACCGGGCGCTAGACCGGCGACTCCACGACCTCGACGGGCAGCTGCGGCGCCACTATCCCGGCGAGCCGCCCGGACGGCAGCCGGTGCACACGGTCTACGTGCCCGCCGACCGGTTCCACGCGGATCTGATCGCGGACTGGCGCGATCAGGCTCTCGGCGCGCTGCGCGAGAACCCGCCGCTGCCATTTCCGGAGTCGTTGCGCGAGCGAGTGGTGGCCAAGCTGCGCCGCGAGCCGATCGAAGACCTGCGCGTCGACTTCGAGGACGGGTACGGCGTGCGCGACGACGCGCGGGAGGACGCCGACGCCCGAGCGGCCGCGGCGGCGATGCGGACGGGGTCGATGCCGCCGTTCGTTGGCATCCGGTGCAAGAGCCTGGAGAGAGCGACCCGTCGTCGTGCCGTACGCACTCTGGATGTGTTTCTCGACGCGCTCGGGCCGCCGCCGGAAGGGTTCGTCGTGACTCTGCCGAAGGTCAGCGCCGTCGAGCAGGTGGACGCCATGACCGTCCTGTGTGGAGCGCTGGAGGAAGCACACGGCTACCCGGCCGGGCGGCTGCGGTTCGAGGTCCAGGTCGAAACCCCGCCGGCGGTACTCGCTTCCGACGGCACCGCCACCGTCGCCCGACTGATCCAAGCGGCGGACGGCCGGCTGACCGGATTGCACTACGGCACGTACGACTACAGTGCCGCGTGCGGGATCGCCGCCGGATATCAGAGCCTGGAACACCCGGTCGCGGACTATGCCAAGGCGGTGATGCAGGTGGCCGCGGCCGGCACCGGGGTGCGCCTCTCGGATGGCTCCACCAACGTGCTGCCGGTCGGTGACACCGCCGCTGTCCACGCGGCGTGGACGTTGCACGCACGACTCGTCCGACGTTCGCTGGAGCGTGGCTTCTATCAGGGATGGGACCTGCACCCGGCGCAGTTACCGACGCGTTACGCGGCGACGTACGGCTTCTATCGGGATGGGTGCGGTGCCGCGACCGCGCGGCTGGCCGCATACCTCGGCGGCGACACCGGCGTGCCCGTCACCAGCGGTGTGCCCGGCACCAGCGGCGGTCCCGGCAGCAGTGGCGGTCCCGGCAG
>DATCXD010000369.1:0-2110 GCA_036566005.1 Micromonosporaceae bacterium
ATGCCGGCGGGCGCGCCACACATCGCGCCCGGTGCCCCGCCGCCGGCGCGCACGTGGATCGGTCGCGTCCTGCATCAGCTCCTCGTCGACACCACCTACACCCTGCTCATCGGCCTACCGCTCGCGATCATCTCGTTCAGCCTGATGATCACGGGCGTCGTTCTGTCGGCCGGATTGATGGTCACCACGCTGGGCATCCCGGTGCTCGCGGGCACGCTGCTGATGGCGCGCGGCCTGGCCGACCTGCACCGGGTGAGCCTCGGCAACGTGCTGCACCGCCCGACGCCGCGCCCGCAATATCAGAAGTCCCAGCCGGGTCACGGCTGGCGCCGGGTGTTCACCCCGATCCGCGACTCGCAGTCTTGGCTCGATCTCGTCGCCGGGATCGTGGATCTGCCATTCGCCCTCGTTGCTTTCATCGTCACCGTCGTGTGGTGGACGATCGGCCTCGCCGGCGTCAGTTCGGTCTTGTGGGACTGGTCGATCCCGTACGCGCCGGGAAATTACGGCCCGTTCCGCGCGCTCGGCGTCGCGAACACTCATGCCAACCGGGTTGTCCTCTATACGATCGCCGGCGGCGTCATGCTGGTCACGCTGCCGGGCGCCGTACGCCTCGTCGCTCTGCTCCGAGCACACGTCGCCCGGGCCCTGCTGTGCGGGGTATCGGAGATGAAAGAGCAGATCGTCGGCCTGCAGGTGCGCAACGCCGGCCTCACCGACCAGAAACAGGCCGCGGCCGCCGCCGAGACAAACGCGCTGCGGCGCATCGAACGCGACATCCACGACGGCCCCCAACAGCGGCTGGTACGGGTGGCCATGGACCTCGGTCGGGCTCGGCAACAATTGGAGTCCGACCCGGCCGCGGCGCGGGCGACGATCGAGGAGGTGCTCGGCCAGACCCGCGAAACGCTCGACGAACTGCGAGCGCTGTCCCGAGGCATCGCTCCGCCGATCCTCACCGACCGGGGCCTGCCGGCCGCGCTCGCGGCACTGGCCGCACGCAGTCCGGTGCCGGTCGATCTCCGCCTGCCACCGGATCTGGGCCGGCTGCTGCCGACCATGGAGACGACGGTCTACTTCGTCGTGGCCGAGGCGCTCACGAACATCGCCAAGCACAGCCAGGCCGAGATCGCGGCGGTGCGCATCGACATCTTCGACATTG
The DNA here is from genome assembly GCA_036566005.1 of Micromonosporaceae bacterium. Taxonomy (GTDB): domain Bacteria; phylum Actinomycetota; class Actinomycetes; order Mycobacteriales; family Micromonosporaceae; genus DASQPR01. The sequence goes on from DATCXD010000369.1 coordinate 1,163, forward strand.
GCGTGCAGGTTTGGACCGCCGACAACGGCATCGGCGGCGCGAGCGTCGCCAAGGGCCACGGCCTCGCCGGGCTGGCCGATCGCGTCCGAGCGGCCGGGGGCGAATTCGACCTCAGCAGCCCGACCGGCGGCCCGACCGAACTCCGGGCGGTACTGCCGTGCGGGTGATCGTCGCCGACGACAGCGTGCTGTTGCGTGAGGGGCTCGTGCGCCTTCTCGCCGAAAACGGTCATGACGTCGTCGCCCAGGTCGGCGATGGGCCGTCGTTCGTGAACGCCGTGCGCGAGTTCCGGCCGGACGCGTCGATCGTGGACGTACGCATGCCGCCCTCGCACACCGACGAGGGCCTGCGTGCCGCAGTCGCGGTCCGCCGCGAGATCCCGGGCGCGCCGATCCTGATGCTGTCCCAGTACGTCGACGTCTCGTACGCCGACGATCTCCTGGCCGACCGCACCGGCGCGATCGGTTACCTGCTGAAGGACCGGGTCGCCGAGGTGTCCGAATTTCTCGACGGTCTGGACCGGGTCGCCGACGGAGGCACCGTGCTCGACCCGGAGGTGGTGGCCCAGCTGGTCGTACGCCGTGGTCGCGTGCCGCTCGACGGCTTGACCGTACGGGAGCGCGAGGTTCTCGAACTGATGGCCGAGGGACGGTCGAACGCCGCTATCGCGAAGGCGTTGGTGGTCACCGACGGCGCGGTGGAGAAGCACGTGAAGAACATCTTCATGAAGCTCGGCCTGCCGCCCGACGATGAGCAGCACCGACGAGTGCTCGCCGTGCTGGCCTACCTGCGCGGCTGAGCGGCAACCCGGCGCGGCTGAGCGGCAACCGTGCGCGGCTGAGCGGCAGTGTCAGGCGCGGGCGGATTCGGCGGCGGCGGCGATCGCGACCGCCTCGATGAGCGAGTCGACCACCGGCACGCCGACCTCAGCCAGTCGTACGGCATCGG
>DATCXD010000371.1:0-7016 GCA_036566005.1 Micromonosporaceae bacterium
GCGCGGCGCTGGCCGATGGCGCAGCGCTGGCAGATGGTGCGGTGCTGGCAGATGGCGCAGCGGCCCCGAGCACGTGACCGGCCCCGGCCGGCCGATAGGCGACCGTGACGGCGCCGAACGTCGCGCCGGCGGTCACGGCGAGAACTCCGATCGCCGCCGCGCCGCCGCGCATCCGGTTCACGAGTTGCAGCCGCCGGCCGCGGCGAACGCCTTGCTCGATGATGCCTGGCGGCGGATTCAAGCCCTTCGTCGCTGCGGCCATGAGCTCGGCGAGCTCGGCCTCGATGTCCTTATCGATGTCCATGACTCTCCTCGAGAGTGTGCGTCATCAGCATTTGAAAAGGTCCTCGCGTGCCGCGCCGAGCGCAGTCCGGAGCACCGCAAGGGATCGGGAGTTCATGCTCTTGACCGCCGATTGGCTCATGCCAAGGATCTCGGCGACCGAATCGATGGGGTGGCCCTCGAAATACCGCAGGACGAGGACGGCGCGGTTGCGCGGTGGCAGGGTTCGCAGCGCATCGACGAGCGTCAGCCGCAGGTCGTTGTCGCCGTCCGGCATCGCGGCCGGCGGCAGCTCCGCGACCGGCGTCTCCGTGGACCGCTTCAACCTGCGGTGCGACAGGAATGCGCGCAGCAGCACCCTGCGCGCGTACGCGTCCACGTTCTCCTGGCGCTCGATGCGCCGCCAGGCCACGTACATCTTTGCCAGCGTCGTCTGGACAAGGTCCTGCGCCTCGTGCCAGTCGCCGCAGACGAGGTAGGCGTATTGGAATAGCCGTTGTGTCCGCGCCTTCGCGAACTCATGGAAGCCGCCACGGTCGATCACATGCCCTCCCGAGAACCTGCCTGCGTCTATAAAGACGCCTCACGGGCGCGAAAGGTCGCATGCACAGTGGCCGGCACGACGCCGGCCGGGTCGTCCGAGGGCTAGTCGATGGACAGCTTTCCGACGAGTCGCTGGTCGGCGATGCTGTGGGCGGCGGCGACCTGGTACGGGCCGGACACGGTACGCCAGCCGTTGTCCCAGATCTGGAATGTGCGCTCGGGCAGGGCGATCGTGACCGCGACGGAAGCGCCCGGGTCGGCGGTGGCGACGGCGAAGCCGGCGAGCCACCGGCGCGGGCGCGTGTCGTCCGCCTCGACGGGTGCGACGTAACACTGCACCACTTCGCGACCCGGCCGGTCGCCGGTATTGCGTACCGTCACGGTCACCCGCGACCCGTCGATCCGCATCGATTCGTACGCCCATGTCGTGTAGCCGAGGCCATGCCCGAACGGGTACCGAGGCGCGACGTCGCCGCGATCCCAGGCGCGGTACCCGATGAAGACACCCTCGTCGTACGCGACGACGCCACCCCGAGGTGTCGTGTCGAGGATTGGGCAATCCGCCGCCCGCACCGGCCACGTCGTCGGCATCCGCCCACCCGGCTCGATGGCGCCGAACAGCACATCGGCCAACGCATGTCCGGCCTCCTGGCCGGGGAACCACGTCAATAGCACTGCCGCAACATCGTCGGCCCAGGGCAGCTCGACCGGTGAGCCGGCATTGACCACGACAACTGTCCCGGGGTTGGCCGCAACGACTCGGCGTACCAGTTCGTCTTGACGACCGGGCAGCGCGAGTGACGTGCGGTCAAAGCCTTCGGACTCGACCTCGTTCGTGGTTCCCACCACGACGATGGCGACGTCGCTCGCGGCCGCCACCCGCTCCGCCTCGGCCAGGAGCTCGTCGGCCTCGGCGATCGGCTCGCTGTAGCCGAGCGTCAACGACAGCATGGCGAAGCCCGGTTGCAGCGTCACGCGGTGCCGCAGCGACACGTCGATGCTCTCGCCCGCGGCAAGGTCCAGGCCGACGCGGTTCTCCGGCGGCGCCAGGAACAGCGTGGCGAAGTCGCTCACATCCGGCCACACCGCATCGTCGAACAACTTCTGGTCGCCGGCCGTCAACGTGAGCTCACCGATGCCGCGGATCCCAAACTCATGCCGTCCGCCCACGGCGGCCGTCAGCCGCCCGCTGATCTCGACTGATACGAGCCGCTCCGGGTCGACACCGTCAGGCAGATCCATCCACCAGCCGGCCCCGGACGGCATCGGCGCCGCCAGCATCGTCGCATTGTCGCTGTCGCGGAACGTCGCGGTCAGACCCGACCACACCGAGCCCGCCGCCGGCGGCAGCTTCGTGCGCGGATCAACGCCTATCGCGTACGTGACTGAAGCGCGCCCGCCGAGCACGGCGGTGAGGCCCTCCAGTGGCGAAACAACGTGTTCCGGGAAGACGGTCGCGCTTCCACCGCCGAGCACACGTGCTTCCCTGGCACCGAGACCGATCAGCGCGACGCTCGACAACGCCGAGGCGTCAAGCGGAAGCGTCTCATCGCGGTTGGCCGCCAACACGAACGAACGCGTCGCGACCTCGCGCGCCAACGCGACGCCATCAACGGTCGCGGACCGGTCCTCCGGCGCCACCGCCGGCGCGACAGCGTCCCATGCTCCGACGCGGGCGGCGAGCCGGAGCACTCGTCGTACCTTGTCGTCGATCAGCCCTTGCGCGACGGCGCCGGAGCGGACCGCGGCGACCAACTTTTCGCCCCACGGGTTGTTGGCGGCCGGCATGGCGATATCGAGGCCACCGCGCGCATCGGCGACCGTGTCGCGGGCGGCGGTCCAGTCCGACACGATCGCGCCGTCGAAGCCCCATTCCTGCTTGAGCATCCCCACCTGAAGCGGCTCGTGTTCGGTCATCGACGTGCCGTTCACCGAGTTGTACGCCGACATCACGCCCCAGGCATCGGCGTCCCGCAGAATCGTCTCGAACGGCGCGAGGTACAGCTCGCGCAGCGTACGATCGTCCACATTGGAGCTTGCGGTGAACCGTTCGGTCTCGTAGTCGTTGGCCACGAAATGCTTCACGGTGGTGCCAACGCCTTGCTCCTGAACACCTTGGACGTAACCGGTGCCGATAGCACCGGTCAGCAACGGATCCTCGGAGTAGCACTCGAAATGGCGGCCGCCCAACGGGCTGCGGTGCAGGTTCACGGTCGGGGCCAACAACACGTGCACACCCTTCCGGCGAGCCTCCTGGCCCAGCAACCGTCCAGCGCGCCGGGCCAGGTCCGCGTCCCAGGTCGCAGCCAGCGCCGTCGGACTCGGCAGAGCGATCGATGGATCGTCCGCGGTCCACTGGGTGCCGCGCACTCCGATCGGACCGTCGGACATCACGAGTGACCGGAGCCCGATCTCGGGCACGGCCGGCAGTGACCACATGTCCTGCCCGGCGAGGAGGGACACCTTGGCTTCGAGATCGAGTCGAATGAGAGCGGACTCGATGGCGATCTCGGTCTGATCGTGCAGCGCGGACATGCGACGCGTCCCCTCTTCGGCCGGTGCGACGGGCACCCTCATCCTGCCTTACTTACCGACCACTCGGTAGGTAGTGGCTTAGGATTTCGGCATGACCCGTCCGTTGCGTCGCCGGGCTCAGCCCGGAGAGCGACGCGCCGAGATCCTGACCGCCGCTCGGAACGTCTTCGCCGAGCGCGGTTACCGCGGCGCGTCGCTCGCCGCCGTGGCCGAACGCGTCGGTCTCACCCAGCAGGGTGTGCTCCACTATTTCCCCAGCAAGGACGCGCTGCTAATCGAGGTGTTGCGGCAGCGCGACCAGATGGAGAAGTCCACGGTGCCACACGAACCGGCCGGCCTGCACGACGTGGAACGCCTGGTGGCGTTCAACGCGACCCAACCGGGGATCGTGCAATCGTTCACGGTGCTGTCGGCCGAGAGTGTCACCGACAACCATCCGGCCAAGCCGTTCTTCGTCGAGCGCTATCGAGACGTACGAGCGCGGATAGCCGAAGCGATCCGCGACGAACTCGGTGACGATCTGCCGGCCGGTCTGACCGCCGCGGGCGCCGCGTCATTGTTGATCGCGGTGATGGACGGACTGCAGGTGCAATGGTTGCTGTCCCCGGACGAACTGGAGATGGCACCACTGGTCGGCCAGTTCGTGGCCATGCTGCGAGGCGCACGGCCGTGACTCAGCGTCGATCTAGTCGCCGGTCATGCCGTCGATGCGTTCGCGGATCAGGTCGGCGTGGCCGTTGTGCCGGGCGTACTCCTCGATCATGTGCAGGTAGATCCAGCGCAGATCCATCGGCCGGCCGCTGCGCGGCGAGATGACGGTGTGATCAAGTCCCAGGTCGGCGACGGCGTCGTCGGAGGCCGAGCATTCGGCCCGGAGCATCGCGAGATCCGCCTCGGCATCGGCCCGGGCCAGATCGTCGAACGCCGGATCGAAGTCGTCGACCACGTCCGGATAGATCGGATCGAGGTCGAGTCCGGCCGCACGGATCTGGAACCACCAGCGCTCGTTCTCGGCCATGTGGCGGACGAGGCCGAGCAGGGTGAGCCGGGACGGCTCGGTCGACTTGACGGCGAGTTGCTCGGCCGTCAGCCCGGCACACTTGAGCAATAGCGTCTCGCGATGGAACCGGAGCCAGTCGACGAGCGCTGCCCGTTCCGGATTGCAGATGTCGGGGAACGCGCGGTCCAGGGTCGGTGCGGTAAACGTCATGCCCTTGATCCTCGCCCCCGACGCAAACGGATTCTCGCCCGCCGCCGATCCATCGTCGGGTGCGGCGAACACGCCGGCGCCGCCCCTTCGCTCACGGTTGTGTGGCAAGGACGCTCGGAAGATCGCCGAAGCGGGCCGCCGCGTCCAGGCTGAGGATGATCCTTCCGGTCTCCAACGCGTGTGCCGCAATGATCATGTCGTGCGCACCTCGTGGAGTGCCCGACCGCCGAACGTGAGCGATGAGGCGGGCATGATGGGCGGCCGTCGCCTCCGTGTAGTCCAAGACATCGACCGAGGAGACGATCGCCGCCAGCGCCCGGGCTCGGTCCGCCGCGCGGGCCGCGGTGTCCGCCAGCTCGATGCCGACTCGATATTCAGCGACCGACACCGCCGCCATTGCCAGCTCGTCGTCATCGAGAGCGGCTCGGTCGATCGTGCCCCGTTCGTACGCTATGAGGACGTTGGTATCGAGGATCAGACGTCGACCCATGGGTCCGTCCGGTCGCTGACGACGTAGGTGAGGGCGTCCGCGATGTCCGACTCGAACCGATCGTCCGGGGGCGGGGCCTCGGCCAGGGCGGCCCGAAGGTCTCGGCCGACGCGGCGGCGCGCCGGGCGGATCTCGGCAATGGGGCGAGTCCCGCGAGTCACGGTCACGCTTTCGCCTCGCTCGATCGCGTCGAGGAGGTCAGAGAATTTGCGCGAAGCCTCGGTTGCCGAGATAGTCCGCATAGCAGCATGTTATCTGATAATCAGATCGGCAACCAGCCGCCGTTTCCGGCCCGGCCGGTTACCAGGCACCACCAACCGGGTTCGCATTTGGCCGCCATGGTGGACAGAAGCGCATGCCGCGACCAATTACCGAGAGACGGCGATCGGCACTCGCTGCCACAGCCCTACGTAGTCGGTGACCAGATCGTGCTCGTCGAACACGACTTCCGCGGTAAACGAGCCCGACGCGTACCGATAGGAGCGGTCATCGATGCGGCGGTAGGTCTGAGCCGCCGGCCGCACCGCCAGCGAGGGCACGTCGACGTACGCAACTTTGATCTCGGCGCTCTCCCCCGGCGCGAGCCGCAACCGCCGCACGGGCAGCGTGTTCGTCAGCGGCGTGGTCGAGATGTCGACGTCGATACAGTCGTCGAGCTCGGGAATGGCCACTCCGTCGGCATCGCACCACCGCCCGTGACCGTCCCCCCGGAGCGAACGTGTCGCGCCGCCGACCGCGTCGGCCAGGTCGAGTGCCCGGGTGGCGCCGGCCGCGTCGACCTGAAGTCGATAGGCAAGCCGGACGGCTTGGCCGTCGAAGGCCGCCACCATCGCGCCGTCGGCGGTCCAGCCGTCCGCGCCGTCGATGGTCACGTGCTCGACCGATGACCATGGCAATGCCGTCCACACGATGTCACTTCGCATGATCGCCTCCACGTTAACCGGTTATTTCATTTGTAGGTAACCACGAGATGCACAATCATGCAACCGGTAAACTACAATGATGGTTAACACCGATGACCAGGCCGCGCCGGGCGACCTGGAACGCATCCGGACGCTGCTGAACACCTGGCTGATCCCGAACGACACCCGCGTGGCGACCGATCGCTTCCATGGCAACGCCGTTGTGCGCGAGCTTCGCGACGACCTCCGCCGCGTCGTGGAGGGCACCGCGTCGACCGATCACATTCTCAACACGTGGGTACGCCGCCTCGACGTCACGCCGCACATAGCCGGCGGCGCGGTGCAGTTCCGCGGCAACGGTTCCGCGGGCCGGCTGCTGGCAATCGTCGTCGCCGCAATGGCGGACGGCGCATGGGCGCGGCTACGGGCGTGCCCGGACTGTCATTGGGTCTTCTACGACCACACGCGTAACGGGAGCAAGCGGTGGTGCCTGATGACCGCGGGCGGTTCGAACGGCCGATCCTGCGGATCTATCGCGAAGGTGCGCGCGCACCGCGAACGGGTGCGCCAAACGACGTGACCAGGCTCGGACACCGCGGCTTGGTCACGCCGGAGTGAGCAGTTCCGGCTCGCGCTCGGTGCCGACGACCAACACGTCGCACGGCGCGTCGGCCAGCAACTGCTGGCTGCTGCTGCCCTCCAACATTCGGGCGAACGCGCCGGTGGTCGGTTCGCCGATCACGATCAGCGCAGCGCCGACGCGAGCGGCGTACTCGGCGATGAGCCGGCCGATGTTCGCGTGGTCGGCGACGCTGCGCAGCACGTGACCCGTCGCGACAACGCCGCCGGCGCGCAGTTCGGCCAGTCGGGCGTTGACGAAGGCGCGAGCCTCGTCGAGTGATTCGCGATCGATCGCGGCCTCCCCGATGACCTCTACCTCGTGGACATGCAGCACGTCGACCGGCGCCGGCCGTTCCGAAGCAATCTCGATCGCCTTCGCCATGGCCGCTTGGGTTGCCGGGCCGTCATCGATCGCGAGCACGATCGGCCGGCG
>DATCXD010000403.1:0-4809 GCA_036566005.1 Micromonosporaceae bacterium
GCGCGCGAAGGCCGCCCACCGTCGTGGCGGCATCGAGGGTCACACGCACCGGAAGCATCCGCGAGAACGGGCCGACCGCCCCGGCGAGTGGATCGCAGAGGCCGGGCCGGACCACCGCACCGATCACGATGTCGTCGGCGCGGCCGAGGCCGGCCACCACCACCGCGACGGCCGCGGTCCAGTCGGCCGCCGTCGGGGGGCGTGGCGGATTGACGGGTACGGGCAACCGATAGTTGCCTACTCCGGCGGCTCCGGGCGGTACTCGTTCCGGAACAATGCCCAGCGGTGGCGCACCATCCAGGCGCTGCCGCCACGACGCCAACTGCGCGTCACGCTCCTCAGCACGTCTCGGATCGGTCTGCCATGCGGCGTAGTCGGCGTAGGTGAGGCGCGGCGGCGGCGGGTCTGAAGATCCGCCGACGGTCGCGGCGATGTCGCGCGCCAGAACCAATGCGCCCAGCCCATCCGCGACGATCGGATCGACGCGTACCGTTATCGTCGGCGTGCCGTCGGCCCACGAGATGACGACGTCCGGGGTGGCCGGAAGCTCGTAGCGGCCGACCACAGACCGAATGGCCGCGTCGAGCTTTTCGGCCACGGGTACGGCGGCCAGCCCTAGCACGGCCTCGGCAACATCACGCAGCGCACTCCCCCGCATCAGCGCCCATTGTTCTTGGGCAAACGACCGCACGATGGGGTCGCCGGCACGCCGCCGTCGCGGGCCGCGGACCGGCCTGTGCCGCAGGGCGGCGAGGAACTGGGTCCGGCGCGGCTCGGGCAGCGCAGCCAGGATGTCCCGCAACGGAGTCGCGGGACTAGACGATACGGCCGCGGCGCCGCCGACCAGCGCACCGCGATTGACGCGTCCGTCGGCATTCAGCGGCAACCGTTCGATGAATTCGATGTCGGCCGGCTGCAGTTCCGGGGGGACGAGCCGGTTCATGTGGGATGCCATGTCGTCCGGCGCTCGCATGCCAGCCGGCACGAGCCAGGCGATCGTGTGACCGTCGCCGTCGTCGACGATCACCGCGTCGGCAACATCGCGGTGCATCGCCATGGTCCGCGCTACCCAATCACGCTCGCCGCATTCCGTGCCGTCGAAGACACCCATGACATCGATATCGCCATCCGTGCGAACGCGGGCGGACAGGCCGGTCGCGGTCATCCCGTCGCGACCCGCGACCCGTAGCTCGCCAACGGCGCCGTCGACGCACCGGTGCCCTTGGCGATCAACGATCAGCATCCACGACCGCGCACCGATGCGCCCGCCGTCGCTGGGGCCTTCGAGCGCGGTCAGCGATGCGCGCCCACCAGCGCCGAACAATCGGTACGCCCTAATGCCGGACGGTACGGCGGCCGGGCCCTCGTCAACGAATATTCGCACGGGCGCCGGCGTTCTCGCGCGCTCCAGCATGCGCGGTGGCCCGATCGTGATGTCCACGGTGCCCTCGTCCGCGTCAGCGATCTCCAGTCCCGCAGCCACCAGCGCGTCTCGCAGCGCATCCGGCGCGATCTCGGATGGCCGGCCGAGGAGGAGTACGCGATCGCCGGTCCGGGCGCCGACAGCCGCGAGCTCCGCGGCCAACTCAGCCACCGGGTCGCACTGTTGGTCGGCGTCGGGCCGCGCCGCATCGTCCGGTACGAGTCGAAGGTGGCCGAGCGGCACATCACCGCCGTTGGCGAGCGCGGCCGCGATCGCTTCGACCAGATCGAGGTAGTGCGACGCCATCGCGGTCGCGGCCGGCCGATCGAGCCGGGCATCGTCGTAGTCGAGACGGACCCAGACTCCTTCGGACGGCAGCGCGACCGCGATCGCCACTGGCACGCTCGTACGCTCTCGGGTGGCTACCACCCGAACGGCTTCACCCGTCTCGCCGCGGTGATCGTCGAGTCCGGCGTGCCAGTAGTTCTGGAACGCCACCACGCTCTCGTAGAGTGGGCGGCCGGCCGGGATCGCGCTCGCACGAGCGATGTCGGCGAGCGACGAGTGCTCGCGCGCGTTTACCTGGCGCAGATCGTGTTGCACTCGTCGCAGCCACTCCACGACAGGCGCGTCGTCGCGACAGCGAACCCGCAGCGGCAACGAGTTGACGAACATGCCGACGCGGTAGTGCACATCGGTGAGATCGGCCGAGCGTCCGGACAGCGTGAGGCCGAACGTCGCATCGTCGAGACCGTTGTAGCGGCACAGAAGCAGCGCCCACGCGGCATGTACGACGGTGCTCGGCAGGAGGCCGACGCGCCGGGCGACGGCGGCCAGGTCGCCGACGTGACCGGCGGGCCGCAACAACGTGACTCGACCGGTTCCACTGACCATGTTCGGCTGCGTCACGCGGCCGACACGATCGACCGCGAGCGGCGTCGCCACGCCAAGGTCCGCGAACGTGTCCTTCCAATAGCCGCCGTCATCGGCGCGGTCCGAAAGGAGGGCGACGAAGTCCCGGAACGGCCGCGGCTCGCGCAGCTTCGACGGGTCGTATCGGTGCCCACGCAACAGCACTGCCAGCTCGTCGTGCAGGATCGGCACGCTCCAGCCATCGAGGATCAGATGGTGGTGCGCGACGACGACGCGCCAACGCTTCGACCCGACCGGCAGCGCGTTCATCGCCATCAGCGGCGGGTGACGGATATCGAAGGACCGTTCCTGCTGCGCGCGAAGCGTCGCGGCGACCCACGCCTCGACGTCGACGTCCGACGGATCGGGACGGGCCGTGCCGCGCGCCTCGATCGTCAGCGGGCTCGGCGCGGTCGCGAACACCACCTGAACCGGACGGTCGATGCCCTCCCACACGAAGCCGGTCCGCAACACATCGTGCCGCCGGACGAGCTCGTCGCAGGCATACGCCAGATCGTCACCGTCCGCGCCGCCGACGTCGAGCACGTGCTGCTGCAGATACAGCGGCGTGCCGGGCGAGGATAGCGCGTGGAAGAGCATGCCCTCCTGCATCGGCGTCAATCGATAGATGTCCCGGACCGCGCGACGGTCGCCGGGCTCGCTCGCGGTCACTGCGCCTCGACCCGGCCGGCGTCGCGCACCGTAGTGGACGCCACGATCAGCGGCGCAAGGAACATCGCACCGATCGAAACGAACAGCGCGGCACGCAAGCCGATCGCGGCGCCCAGCAGGCCACCACCGAGCGATCCGATCGGCGAAATGCCGAGCGCTACGAAGCGAAATGTCGCGTTCGCCCGCCCGAGCAAACGATCCGGCGTCACGCTCTGCCGCAGGGTGAGTACGTTGATAGCACACACCTGCCCGCCCGCGGACATGAAGAACCCGGCCGCCATGAGCATGATCACCTCAACCGCGGTGCCGCCGGCCGCGAACGGGATGAGCAGCGCCGCGACCGCGAACACGCCAAGGCCGCCAATGATCGCCGCCGCCGGACCCCACCATGCTCGTACCCGCCCCGCGAGCATCGAGCCGATGACCGCACCGGGCCCGGCCGCGGCGAGTGTCAGACCGATCAACGCCGGGCTGAGGTGAACGGTACGAACGAGGAAAATGAAGTACAGCGCGAGTTCCGCCGCCCAAGCGAGATTGTTGATCGCGAGGGCGATCGCGAGCGGCCGCAGCTGCCGGTGGGTGAATACGTACCGCAGGCCTTCGGTGAGGCTGCCGATCACGGCGCGGACCGTCAATGTCTCGTGCGCCGGCGGGCTCTCGACGGTCTTGATGCGCCGCACCAGCACGGCCGACGCGACGAACGACAGCGCGTCGGCGGCGACCGCGACCGGGGCCGTGATGGCCTGCACCAACGCGCCGCCGACCGCCGGACCGACCGCCTGTGCCGTGGACCGGCTTGTCTCCAGTCGCGTGTTCGCGCCCATGAGGTGGGTGCGCTCGACGAGCGACGGCACGACCGTCATGTACGCGGTGTCGAACCACACGGTCAGCAGCATCGACAGCAGGACGGCCACGCCCAGCATCCACAGTGTCAGCGTGTGCGTGACACCGGTCGCGAGCACCGCGACGAGAATCGCCCCGCGTCCGAGGTCCGTCACGATCATGACGGGACGTCGCCTCGTACGGTCGACCCACACGCCGGCGAACAAGTAAAGCAGGAACGGCAGCCGTCCGAGTGCCTGTAGCACACCCATGGCCTGTGGCCCGGCGTTCAGCGTGATCAGGGCGAGGAGTGGTATCGCCACGACAGTCACCTGCGAGCCGAGTTGGGACCAGGTCTGCGCCCACCAGAGCCGAGTGAAGTCGCGGTTGCGCCAGAGATCGTCGGCGAACCAACGCCGGGCAGCCTTCGGACGTGCGACGTTCGCGTCCGTTGTGGCGGTGTCAACGTCGGCCATCACGTACCGTCCATCGCGACGCGCAGGCTGCGCGGCCGCATGTCCGTCCACACCTCGTCGATGTGTACGACACACGCGTCCTTAGTTCCGGCGAAGCCCTCGACGCGCCAACCGGCGGGCAGTGCGCGATCTGCCTCCCATATCGCGTACTGCTCCTCGTCGTTGACGACGACGGCGTACCGCAGGTCATCGGACATGCTCGGCTCCTTTCGGCGAATGGCGGTCGGCTTCGCGCCACAGGTGCCGGGTCGGCCCGAGGAGACCGCACGTCACCATGGCGGCGCGGTAGAAACGCTGTGCTGCCGCCTCGTCGGTCATGCCCCAGGCGCCGCAAAGCTGCATTGACTCACGGGTCACGGCGTACGCCAGCTCGCAGGCGGAAGCCAGCGTCGCCGCGGCGGCACGAGGACGTCCCGAAGCATCGGCATTGGCCGGACGCGGCTCGACATCCGCCGAGCGCAACACCTCGGACTCGGCCTGGTGCGCCATCTCGAGTTCGACGCA
>DATCXD010000405.1:0-2950 GCA_036566005.1 Micromonosporaceae bacterium
GGCATGCCGAGCATGCCGGCTACCGGGTTCAGGAAGGTGCGCACGACCGGAATGAATCGGGCCAACAGCACCGCTTTGGCCGGCCCGTACCGGGTGAAGTACTGCTCGGCGCGCTCGACGTACTCGGCCTTGAAGATGCGCGAATCGGGCCGGGCAAACAGCCGGCGGCCATATCGCGCCCCCAGCAGGTGCCCGACTTGCGCTCCGGAGATGGCACATAGGGGTACGGCAATCAACAGCACGACGATCGGCAGCCGCCCTCCGACGACCTCGGTGGCCACCGGTGACGCGGCGACACCGGCGAGGAACAGCAGGGAGTCGCCCGGGAAGAAGAAGCCGATCAGCAGTCCGGTCTCGACGAACATGATGGCGAGGACGGCCGCCAACCCGAACGATTGCAGCAGCGACTTCGGATCGAGCACATTCAACGCGACGGTCGAGGCGTGCACTGTGTCTGCGCTCCCTGGGATCGTTGGCACGTCGTCGGCGTGCGGCCGGTTAGGCGCGGTCAGGACGAAGATAGCGGATAACCCTACAGCGTGTAGGGATATGGCCCGAGACTACCGATGGGGCGGCGCCGCCGCAAAAGATGGCGCCGCGGATTTCGGGCATTCATCTCAGATGTCGCCGATCTGGTAGCCACGACCACGCACGGTCCGTACGGCATCCGGTCCGAGTTTGCGGCGCAGGTAGTAGACGTACGTCTCGACGATCGACGGATCCTCGGCCGTGTCGAACACGCGCCGGAGGATCTCGTACCGGCTGACGATGCGTCCGGGCCGCACGGCCAGCTCCTGCAACAAGGCCGTCTCCCGCCCGGACAGCCGTACGGTCGACAAATCGCTGCGATGAGCCACCCGGGATATCAGGTCGACCGAACCCCGCCCGATCACGAGCCGGTGTCCGTCGGTGTTGGCTCGCCGCATGACCGCCCGGAGCCGGGCCAGTAGCTCGTCCGTGTCTATCGTCACCGGCGCGCAGTCGTCGGCACCGGCATCCAGGATCGCGACCCGGTCCGCGGTCGTACTCGCATCGACCAGGAGGACAGCCGGTGTGAGAACGCCGCGTTTGCGGAGTCGGAGCAGCAGGTCGAGGCCATCGATGACCGGGATCCGGCGCTCGATGACCAGCGCCTCGTAGGTGCGCGTGAGCGCCCGGTGCAGCGCGACGCGCCCGTCGTGGGCATCGTCGACCAGATAGTCGTGGTGGTGAAGCGCGCCGACGACGCGATCGGCGAGCGTACGGTCCCGGGCCGCGACGAGCAGCATCGGTTGGCGACCCAGTGTTCGGGGAAGCTCGCGCGGGCGTCGGAGCGCCAGATCGGTCACGGTCGCAGCGTGGGTTGTCGGGCCGGAGTGGGCGTACGTACCAGCGTCCTTGGTTTCGACCGGGCGCCGAGCACCCGCTCGACGGGCCCCTGAGCAATGAGCGATCCGGCCGAGATCTCGATGACGTCGTCGGCGACCAGCCGCACATGCGACGGCGTGCGCGAGACGAACACGATCGTATGGCCGGCCGCGGTGAGGTGGCCGAACAACGCCTGCATCCACCGCAGGCCGACCGCGTTCAATCCGCGGTGGGGTTCGTCGAGAACCAGGAACCGCGGATCGGGCACCAGCGCGGCGGCGATCGTCAGTCGCCGCCACTCCTCGGCCGACAGGCCCGCGCCGGTCTGCCGTTCGGCCGCGTTGAGCTCCACCAACTCCAACAGTTCGGATGCCCGCGAGCCCGGCACGCGCCGTCGCCGGCAGAGCCGTCGCAGATAGGCGCCAATCGGTGTTCACCAACTCGCCCGGCGGATCAACCGTCGGCCCCAAGACCGCGCCGATGGTCGCCGCCGGATCGGGGAGGTCGGCGTACCCGAAGCCGTCGATCATGATGCACCCGGCGGTCGGTTGCTCGAGGTTGAGCAGGAGCCGAAGGATCGTCGTCTTGCCCGATCGCTGCGGGCCGAGGATCGCGGTCACCCGGCCCGGTCGCACCGCGAACGACAGGTGATCGACGGCGGTTATCTGACCGAACATTTTGGTGAGTCCGAACGCGACGATTTGTCCATTGGACACGGTCGCTCCCTTCCGGCCGACGCGACGTCCGGCCGGTCGATGCCTTCATGTGCAGATAGTCGATACCGTCATTGCCAGATATCGGTGATGGGCGATGTGCGCGCGGCCGCACCGATTGGCGGCAGCCCGAACATCGCCTCGATCGTGCGCAGGATTCGGTAGTGGTCGACCGCCTCGGGGTAACTACCCGGCCGTACGCCGGCGCCGGCGACCATCGTGAGGATCTTGTTACCGGATCGTCCGTCGTTTTCGTCGTACGTGATCAGCAGCAGGCTGCGGTGCGTGCCCGCCCAGTCCAGGTACGGTCCGAGATTCGTCCGTGCCCACTGGTCGCCGACGTTCGTGGGGCAGTCGTGCATGTCATGGCAGAGGTTGGGAATCACGAACGCCACCGACGGCAGATCGCTGAACTGGTGCGGAAACGCCGAATACGGCTGGTTCGCGGTGGCCGGCACGTTGTCGAAGTGGGCCCAGGGGTTGTGTTTGGCGGCGTACCCCGCGTGCGAACATCCCTGGAAACCGACGGACGGCAGATCCTCGGAGTAGCCGATGAACGATCCTCCGGCCTCGACTAGCTGCGCGCCGAGGTTGGCGCGGTCGTGGAAGGGGCTCAGGCAGCGATCGGTGGCGATGCCCTGCGTCGAGCCGGAGAACAGCGCGAGATAGTTCGGTTGGCTCGGGTGGGTGATCGCGCGCGAGTTCGTGAACTTCGCGGCCCCGGCCGCGACCGACGACAAGAACGGAGCACTACTCGCGGTTTGGGACGTGACATCCTTGTTTTCGAAGATCACGACGACCAGGTGGTCCGGCCGTGGAACGGCCGGCTGACCGGTCGCGCTCGATGAGAGCGTGGGTTGCGGGGCGGCAACGGATGGCGCCGTCGCCGT
>DATCXD010000397.1:0-3374 GCA_036566005.1 Micromonosporaceae bacterium
ACGGCCACCGCCGGGGTTCCGGCGGGCACCGCGCTCACGGTCGTCAACGGCGACTTCACCGTCACCACCAACGGGGCCGTGGTCGCGGGTAAGGAAATCCACGGCTGCATCGACGTACGTGCCGCCAACGTCACCATCCGCAACACGCGGATCATCGGCCCGTGCGGGTCCTACGGTGTGAGCACATATTCGGCCGGTGGCACGACCGTCCTGGACCGCGTCGAAATCAACTGCACCGACGGCCGCAGCACCGGCATCGCCGGGCCCAACTTCGCCGCACACGCCGTCTACATCCACGACTGCGAGAACGCGCTGGAAATCGACGACAACTCCTCCGTGGTCGACTCGGTCCTGTCCGCACGCGACGGCGCCCCGACCTCCCACGGCGACGGGATCCAGTCCCAGGGCGGAAACAATGTGGTGATCCGCCACAACACCCTTCTCGTCCCAGGGGGTACCGACTCGATCACGTCGGCGATCATCACCAACCCGACCCAGAACAACGAGTGGCTCATCGAGGACAACCTCATGGGCGGCGGTGGCTACACGCTGTACTGCCCGGAGCAGGGAACGAACTTCACCGTACGCGACAACCGGTTCGTCCCGCCGAAACTCGGCTCGCTCTACAGCGCCAAATACGGGCTCACCGACGCATGCAACCACACGGGCATCACGTGGACCGGCAACTACCGGGACTCCGACGGCGGCGCCGTCGCCCCGTAGCGCCATCCATCTGAAGCGGCCCGGCTCTTCATCGAGAGCCGGGCCGCTTCACGTGGCCGCGAGAAGCCGAACGTCCACAATCACTTGCCTGATCCGCCACGCGTCATCCGGCGGACGTCAACCCGCAGCATTGCCCGACGGCTCACGTAGATCGCGGCGGTCGCGTAACGATGTCGGTGGGGGGTGGTAAGCCGTATCGCATGCGCTTTCCTCCGTTCGATGTGACCAAAGCGGCGATCGATGAAATCGGTCGGCATGGTTCGATCCGCATCGATCTCGTCGCATTGGGGTGTTCCGGCACGGCGTATGTGTTTGACGTTGCGGACGAAAGCGGCGCCGACGAGGGATTCGGGTGTGAAGGGGCTCGCCTGGTGGTCAGCGCGGCTGCGCTGGCCGACTGACGGGTGCGTGGCTGGATTATGGTGGTCGGCTCAAGCCACCGAGGTTTCGGGTATTGGACAATGCCAATACGCCGATCCGGTGCCCATGTAACCGTTCGTTCGGTCGCGAGTGGCCGGGTCGGGGCCATCCCGATTGCCAGGCCAAGCTGCCGATGCCGTGGGACCGTCACTGACGACGGAGCCGACGACGGGGTCACGGTGTTCGGTGCCAGTGTTCGCTGGCTCCGCGCTGAGATCCGGGCTCGCCGGCAATCTTCACGTCATGATCTGACAGTGCGTTCGCCCGACCTCAACGACGTGTGTCTGGAGAGGACCGTCCGGTGTGGATCTTGTCGCGGAACTGACCGCGTTCATGAGAGGTATGCGCAGGCCAACAACAGCCATGACATCACGCGGTCGCGCCGATGATCGACGAGGGCGCGACCTACTGGTTCTCTGACGGTTCACATCGGGGGCACGGCGAGATCACGGCAGCGATCGAGCAGACTTTCTCGACAATCCACGACGAGGTGTACGAGATCACGGGCCTGGAGTGGGTGGTAGTGAATGATGTCCGCGTTGGCGACGCCTCGGCGCGGCGACGGACGTACCAACGGACATGTATGCCTGAATGAACGACGTGCCACGCTGACCGAAATCGTGTACGGCCGCACGCTCTGAGGTCGCCCCGCCGGGGCGGCCTGATGCACACTCGCCTACGGCGATAATCTCGTGGAGGCGCAGGCGGGTGACCGGTCGTCGGCTGCTCTCCACTGTCCCCTGCGGCGCCGCTCATCGGCCGGCATAGCGCGCCGCGATCGGTTGGAGGATGACGCATGTCGCATGACAATGGGTTGCTCGCGCTCAGCGACGACGCTCCGATGTTGCCCAGCTTCGCGGTGGCGATGCGCGGTTACGACAAACGTCAAGTCGACGAATACGTCTCGCAGCTGGCCAGCGAGATCTCGACGCTGACGGCAGAGCGTGAGCGGGCGTACGACCAGATCCAGGACCTCGGCGCGCAGATGCGTCATATCGAAGGCGAGCTGGCGGAGATCCGCGAGCGACCGCCCCAGGTCGACCGGGCATCCTTCCGTCACCTCGGCCCGATGGTCGACCAGATCCTGTCGCTCGCCGAGAAACAGGCCGATGCGATTACCGACCTGACTGAGCAGCGTGTTGCGCACCACCAGGCGGAAGCGGAGCGGTTGCTGGCCGAGAGTCGCGACCACGCCGACAAGCTGCGGGCCGAAGGTGCCGCCGCCCGGGAACGCGCCGAGCAGGAGGCCAAGCAGATCGGCGAACGCAGTGCCGAGCAGGTCGAACGGGCCCATGCGGAGGCCGAGGCGGCGGTCGAGGCGGCACGAGCGCAGGTTCAGCAGGAGATCGAGGCCGGCCGCGCCCAGATGGAACACGAGCGCGCTCAGGCCAAGGCCAACCTCGAACGGGAGATCGGTGAGCAGCGCGCGGCGGCCGAGCAGGACATGGCCGAGCAGCGGACCATCGCCGATCAGAAGAATGCAGCGCTTCAGGCCGACGCGCAGCGACGGGCGGCCGATCTGCGACGGCGCGCCGACGAGCAAACCGCTGCTCATCAGCAGCAACTTGCCGGCGTCCAGCAGCAGATTCAGACCCGTCGGCACGCATTGACCCAGATGCAGACCGAGTTGGAGTCCGCCGAACAGCAGCTGGCCCGGTCACGTCATGAGGCGAACACCACGAACGCCCAAATGAGCCAGTTGCAGCAGCGTTTGGGCGTGGTGCGGGAGGAATTGACGGCCGAGCTGGCGCGGCTGGAGGAAACGCGACGGGCGGCCAACTCCGCCGACCGGCACGCGAAAGAGGTGCGAGCTCGTGTGCAGCGCGAGGCCAAGCGGGTAGCCGACCTGGCCGCGGCCGCGGTGATGGCGGCCGCGGCTAGCAGCGGCGACACCGGCGAATATCCACAGGTCGTGGTGGCGTCGGAGGCCAGGCGCGCGATCGACGCCGCGTCCGAACCGGTCGCCGACACGGAAACCGAGCCAGCGCCGGATGGCGCAAGCGAGCCAACGTCGGACGGCGCAACCGAGCCAGGCCTGGACGCCGCAGCCCAGCTGGACCAGGACAACGCGGCCGCGCTGGACCAGGACAACGCGGCCAAACCGGGGTCCGACGACGCAACCGATCCGCGCGTGGACACGGCTAACGAACCGGACATGGCCGCTGAACCGGAGGCCGCCGAGGAGGTCGCCGAGCAGGCCGCACTGCCGACGCGGGCGCCGACGGCGGGCG
>DATCXD010000447.1:0-7180 GCA_036566005.1 Micromonosporaceae bacterium
TGACACGGACCCGCGCACGGGTCCAAGCTCATCGGTCGGTGAGCACCTCGCTCCGGGGCCGTCCGCGCGGTGGCCGGCCCGTTGTGGTGGACTGTGGCCCATGACTGACACGCTGACGGTGTGCCGTGACATAGCCGCGTCCCCGGAAGACGTCTATGCGGCAATCTCCGACGTGACCCGCATGGGCGAACGGTCCGAGGAGTGCTATGCGTGCGAGTGGCACAACGGTTTCGTCGGGCCCACTATCGGGGCCACCTTCGATGGGCATAACCGCAACGGCGACCACGTCTGGACAACGCAAGGCAGGGTCATCGAAGCGGAGCCGGGTCGCGCATTCGCGTTCGAGTGCTCCATGTATGGCGTTCACTACTCGACGTGGGGGTATCGCATCGAGCCCATCGTGGGCGGTTGCCGGGTCACGGAGTGGAGCGACGATTTGCGGCCAGAGTCAGCCTTGGAGTTCAGCAAGCGAGTATCTGGCGTCGACGATCGTCGCTCCCGAAATCGGCAGACCATGACCCGCACGCTGGAACGCCTCGCGGCCGCTCTCGAACGTTGACCGTTCGGAACTGGTGATCACTGCCGGTGGGCCGCACGGGGTTCCCCGGTGGGTTAGGCGCAGCTGAGGGCCAGTCAAAGGCTTCGTTGTTAACGCGATCGCACGCTTGCCCTACGTGTGTTGCCCGAGAGGCGTTGACGGCAGCCCGAGCGATGTGTTTGCGTTCAATGCAACACAGACTCGCTGAATGAAAACGTCGCGAGCGAGTCACGAGGGGGGCAAACCGTGCAGGCCGAGCGGATCACCGACGCGATCGCCCACCACGGCGAAGGTGCCGTGTGGTCATCACAGTGGGGTGGACTTCGTTGGGTGGACATACTCGCAGGCGGCATTCTGTCGCTCGACCGGGATGGCCGCGTTCGGAGCCCAGGCACCGAGCCCGGTATCCGGCCAGTTATCCAGACCCGATCGCCTGGAGGAGCAGTCTTAAGGGTTCCGGTTTCGTGTCGGCTTTCGCCCACCGGCATTGGCTTCTTGGACATCCTGTTCCCGCCAGAGACTTCAGCTCTCCTCACGGTCGGCCTACCGCGCCGCCCAGGGCGACGCGGACTCTGTCGGGATTTCCGTGTTCCGCACGCATGAGACACGGCCGGGGTGGGTGCCTTCTTTACTCCGGGGCGGCGGTGTCCTCCCGACCAGCGCAGCCTCTCTGATCGGCGCCTGCCGCTTCCCAGCGGCCAGCCCTATACCCCGCTGGAACATCCCACCGGCGGAGCTGCTGATAATGGAGCATACGAAGATTCACTCGCGTTCACCCGTCCGGCCTTCTCCTCGCCCGTCGCCCCGGATGGAACGGGAACGCTTCGGTTTTTCCCTGGGCTCCGCACCCCGCAGTTACCCGCGACGCACGCCAGAGTGGAGACGGTCCATCGGACACTGGACCGGATCACACCGTCATAGCCGACCTCCAATCCAACCGGTGCGATCACTCATTACGTGCGACCTCACGTCGCACAGCCGCCCCCAGCTCCAACCAGGTCGCTGCGACGACCCGGCGATGGTGGTCTTTCACCTCCACATAAACAGCCGCGCCTCACGGCGCACGAAGCAGGCCCTCAACGCGTTCGACATCACCTTCGACGGCCGACTGTCCACCAGCCGACCCTGACCCACAACAACCCAGTTACACGTTGAGTTGACACACCCGGCGCCACCGCGCGCCCGTCCGGTAACGTCCGGATGGTGGAGGGCGCGCGGTGCGAGGTGTGGTGGGCCGATGTCGGCCTGGTTCGACCGTGGCATCTCGATCTACTTGATGACGTGGAGCAGGCGCGGCGCGAGCGGCTGAGGCGTGCGGCCGACCGGGACCGGTTCGTGATCGGTGCGGTGCTGCTGCGCCTGGTCATGGCCGAGCGGACGGTATGGTCGGCGGCTGAGGTACCGGTTGATCGAACGTGCACGATGTGTGGCAAGCCGCATGGACGGCCGACGATCGCCGGCAGTGGTTTGCATGTCTCCGTCTCGCATTCGGGCGCGTGGGTGGCCGTCGCGGTGACGCGCGGGGCGGAGGTGGGCGTCGATGTCGAGGAAATCAGCGACATCGATATCGGCTCTCTCGAATCGACCGTGCTGTCCGCGGCCGAGACTGTCGAAGTGGCCACGTTAGCGGATTTCTTTCGGTCATGGTCGCGTAAGGAGGCGCTGGTCAAGGCGGCCGGTGATGGTCTGTCCGTACCGTTGAACGAGGTCGTGGTTGATGACGCCGCGGTCGGGCCGCGGCTGGTCGCGTATCCGGGCCGGCCACGCTTGGCCGCCCAACTCTTCGATTTGGAGCGTCGCGACGGGTACGCGGCGGCGTTGGCGGTGCTGACCGCGGCGCCGGTCGAGGTCGTTGAAAGGTCCGCTCTGAGCCTTCTGCGTGGCTAGCGGGTGGCGGCTGTCCCGATCATGCTGGCGTGATCATGCTGGCGTGGCCGCGACCGTGTCGTGGTGCGAAGTTAGCGCCCGCAAGTCGGAGACGATCCGACCCCACGGCGCGTTGCTGCCCGGCTCCGGCGAAAGCACGATCCGGTCGGCTAACTGTCCATACCGTGACCAGATCATCCGGGCCACGGCGGCCGGCTCGCCCTCGATCGCCAGCGTGCTCAGTACCTCGTCGTCGATGAGATCGGGCATCTCGTCCCAGTCGCCCGCTAGCGACATTTCATGCAGTTCCCAGTGCAGGTCGCTCCAGCCGTGCGTCGCGAGGACTGGCGCGTAGGCCGGCGTGGAGGCATAGAACGCGAGCTGCCGCCGTACGGCGTCGCGGCTGCGGTTGAATTCCAGCTCGGTCGCGCCGGTCACCACGAAGATGGGTACGACGATCTTGATGTCCGACCGCTCGCGGCCAGCCGCGGCCAGCCCCGTCGCCACCGCCGGCACGGTGACCTCACGCAGGTAGCGCGGCGACGTGAGCAGGTGAGCGAGGAGGCCATCGGCGATCTCGCCGGCCAGCGAGGCCATTCGCGGTCCGACGGCGCCGAGATAGACCGGCGGGGCGGGCGTGCCGAGTTGCTCCGGCGCGAACGCCGGCGTCATCAGCGTGTGCTGGTAGAAGTCGCCACGAAAGTCCAGCGCTCGACCGTCGCGCCAGCACCCCCAGATTTCGCGCAGCGCCGCCACGTATTCGCGCATACGGGCGACCGGCCGGGAGTACGGCATCGAAAAGCGGCCGCGGACGTGTGCGCTGACCTGTGCGCCCAGCCCGAGGATGAACCGTCCGCCGCTGAACGAGGCCAGGTCGTCGGCGAGGTACGCGGTGGTCATCGGGCTGCGCGCAAAGGCCACCGCCGTAGAAATGCCGAGCCTGAGAGCGCGTGCGTGGTCGGCGGCGACCACGAGCGGCAAGAACGGATCATGGCCCGTTTCGCCGACCCAACCGGCGTGGTAGCCGTCCCTTTCCGCGTCCATCGCGAAGACTGCGGTATGGGCGAGCACATTAGACAGCCGGACATCGATCAACACGTCAACCGCCTCTGCTCTTGGTACTGTCCGCGTCGGCCGAAAGAGACCTGGAAGCCAATCATATGTAGACATGTACCGAGGTGTTGGATAACCTCAAGCCGGCTGGGGCTACCAGCCATACCTGGGGGCGACTAGGTATCGCCCATTATGCGGCGGCCATCGACGACTGGCAGCCGGCGATGGCGTTTTGATGAGTCGTTGGTGTACGTCCGGTGAAAGGCGGGCGGCCGAGGGTTGGTCCTGTGTCGAAAGGCCGATCGAGCAGCACCGATGTATCCGCGGCAGCGGATCAGCGCAGATGCTCGGACCAGAACGACCAGCGGAGGTAGTTCGGTGGGACACGCAGCCTATGCCCTGGACACGTGGTTCCCGGGTGAAAGCACCGGGCGGCGAAGCGACACGTTGCTGTTCTGCCTTCCGTACGCGGGCGGGTCCGCCGTAGCGTTCCACGGCTGGCGGGAACGCCTCCTGCCGGACGTTGAGTGCCTGCCGGTGCATCTGCCGGGTCGGGCGGGCCGCGTCGCCGAATCGCCGACGATCGACGTGGTGGAGCTGAGCCGGGCGGTCTCCCACCGCGCCGGCGGTCGGCCGTTTGCGCTTTTCGGGCACAGTATGGGGGCGAAGCTCGCGTTCGAGGTGGCGCGCCAACTCCGGCGCGACGCTTGCGCGCTGCCTATCGCCCTTTTCGTCGGCGGGTCAAGACCGCCACACATGGACACGCCATTAACACGGATCGCACGACTGCCGGACGACGAGTTCGCCGCGCGCGTGGTGGCGATGGGCGGCACGCCCACCGGCCTACTGGACGACGCCGAGATGCGCGGCCTGTTGCTTCCGGCGCTTCGCGCCGACTTCGCGATGGTCGAGGCGTATCGGTTCCGCCCCGAACCGCCGCTGCCGATACCCATCGTGGTCTTGGCCGGCGCCGATGATCCCGAGGCGGACCCGTGCGATATGACCGGCTGGTCAATGCATACGACAACCTCGACGCGCCTGAGGACCTTCGCCGGTGACCACTTTTTTGTCCACTCGGCGCGGTCCGCGGTTTTGGCGTTCGTCGCTCAGGAAATCACCGCGCTGCGCACAACGGCGGCCGAGCCGCCGACGCGATCGTCGTCGCGACTGCATCAGGTTGGGCTGGCCGACCTCGGCGACGATGAGGTGCTCGTCGTCGAGGCGCGCCTGGACGAGTTGGCGGACCTGTCGCGCGCGAGCGGCGAACTTTCGCCGGGCGAACAGCGTCGGGCCGCGTCGATTACCACGCAACCGGACGCCGTCCGATTCGTCGCTCGGACCGCTTTGCTGCGCCGCCTGCTTTGCGCCGCCGGCGTCAACTTGGGCTCCGCCGAACTATCGCGCGCGCCGGGAGGCAAGCCGGCGATCGCCCACCACTCCGGCCTTCGCTTCAACGCTAGCCACTCGCGCGGCCGGTCGCTGATCGCATTCAGCCGCGGCCGGGAGGTCGGCGTGGACGTGGAACCGCTCTCGCCGGCGCTCGATGTCGCCGCGCTGGCGGCGGCGGCCCTCAACGACGAAGAGCGGGAGGCGATCGCCGGCCTGGCCGACGATGAGGTACCGGCCGCGATCCTGCGTACGTGGACGGCAAAGTTCGCTGTTCTCAAGGCGATGGGTGAACCGAGTGCGGTGGCACCTACTGATTTCGGATTCGGCGCGCGGCAACGACGTCCGTGGCGCGTCGACACACCAGTAGGCTGCGAGCGAATGTTCGCGTGGCGCGTGTATCACCTCGAAATGTCCGGCGCGGTGGGTGCGCTCGCGATCGGTTCGAGCGACTGGCGCCTGCGATACGACGTGATCCGCGGCCGTGACACGTGACCATTGACGAGGTGGTCGAGCCGGCCGACCATACCGTGGCGCTCGGCGAAGGCGGCTGGCGCGTGTGGCGCTGGGCGTTGCTTCGGGCGGCCGGTTTCCCGGCTGACGGGTTGCGATGCTTTGGCGCCGACGGCGTTGCGGCGCCGGCGGATGCCTATCTCGACAGTGGCGCCGACCAAGATCGAGTCGCCTTCGATGACGCGTTCGGTGCGGCGGTCGATCGGCTGAGCGAGTCGGCCTTCGATCTCGCCGGACAGCGGCTGTTCCGCGAGGCCGTCACATGGCAGAACCCGCTCGCGGCGAAGACCATGTTGGACCCGTTGCGAGCGGCCGGTCCGGCCGGGCGACGCAACTCGTCCCGGCGGCAAAAGGAGACGGGAGTCGCCCGCTACTGGTCTCGCTACTGCGCGAAGAACGACACCATCGGGTTTTTCGGTCCGGTCTGCTGGGTACGGGTCGGCGAGACGTCCGACCGCGATGCGGCCGTCGAGTCAAATGTGCCCTCCGGCGTGACGGCGAGGCCGGGCAATGCGCTGGTACGGCGACGGATGGTGGGCCTTGAGCGGTGGGCCCTGGTCGCCTACGCCGACCGGCTCGCGGCCGACCCGGAGACGCGCGTGTGGCTGCCCGCGAAGTTGTCCGCTCCGATCAGCGTCGCCGGCCGGACGTTGCGGCACCCGACCCGGGGCGACCTCACGCTGAGCAGGTCCGAGGCCGCGACGGCGAGCCGATGCGATGGGCGGCGAGCCGTGGACATCGCGCGCGACGTTGTGGCGGATCCGGACGCCAATGTTCGCCGGGCCGAGGACGTCTACCTGTGCCTCGGCCAACTCGCCGAGAAGGAGTTCATCACCTGGGGTATCGACCTGCCCGTCACGATGGATGCCGAGGACGTGCTGCGCGCGGCCGTCGATGCCATCGAGGCACCGCGGCCCCGCGGACTTGCTCGAGCCGGACTCGATGAGTTGTTCGCTGCCCGGGATCGGGTCGCCGCGTCGGCCGGCGATGATGTCGCGCTGCGAGCGTCGCTCGCCGATCTCTCGGCGACCTTCACCCGCGTTGCCGGTCGGCCGGCCGAGCGGGCGCATGGCCAGATGTACGCCGGTCGGACCGTCTGCTTCGAGGACACCGTACGAGATCTCGATGTGACGATCTCGTCGGCGGTGCTGGACGAGCTCGCCGGCCCGCTGACCCTGCTGTGCACGGCCGCGCGCTGGCTCAGCGTGCGAATGGCGGAAGCGTACGCAGTCGAGCTTCGGACGATTTATGCCGATCTCGCCGATGAGCGCGCCGGTGGCGACGTGTCCTTCGCCGAACTGTCGTTTCTGGCCCAGGGATTGCTCTTCGGCTCCGGTCTGAAGCCCGGCGACGGCGTGGCCACCGAGTTCACCAAGCGCTGGAGTGGGCTGCTCGGGCTCCACGATGACTCGCACGAGGTTCGCCTGCGTTCGGCGGCGATCGCGCCCGCGGTGCGGGCCACGTTCGACGCGCCCGCGCCGGGGTGGGCCTTCGCCCGGTACCACAGCCCGGACGTGCATCTCGTGCGCGACGACGATGGCCGGCCGAGCTTCGTCCTCGGCGAACTCCACGCGGCATGGAACACGATCGACTCGGAGTTTTTCGTTCAAGCGCACGATGACCGGGCGAGTCTGCTGGAGTATCAGGCGGCCGACGTCGGGACCGGTCGCCTGATCCCTATCTACCCGGCGACCTGGCCGCGGCTCACGCCGCGAACGTGTGCTGGGCTACGCCATCCGGCAGACTGGCAGCTCGGTTTCGTTGCCGCACCGGGTGCCAACCCCGCTCGCCTGTTGCCCGCGACGGCGTTGACGGTCGCGGCGG
>DATCXD010000462.1:0-4907 GCA_036566005.1 Micromonosporaceae bacterium
CGCCTCCATCGCCGAGTCGACCTTGTCCGCCGCATCGTGTGAGTGCGGGCGGACCACGTGCGTCAGGCGGTGCCAGATCGATTGGCCGGCGCCGTGCTCATGACGATGATCGTGTTCATGACCGTGCTCGTGGTTGGGACCGCGTTCGTGGTCGGGACCGTGTTCGTGGTCGTGATCGGGCCGGCCGCCGTGGGCAGAATCGTGATCCCGGCTGTGGTCGGTATCGGCGCTGGCCATGGCGTGATCCTCTCGCGGCGCCTCGGCTGTGGCCAGCGCTCGGTACAGAATAGGGCGCCGCGTGTGCCCAGGTGACCGGCTCGGTAGTGTCGCCGCAGGCGGATGGCGACCAAATGCACGAAGGGCGGGCTACCGATGACCGGTGGAACCACACGTACGGAACCGGTGCTCGCGTCATTCCTGGCCGAGTATCTCGGCGTGTGGCCGCCGGATTCTGTCGTGACGGTGGTCGGGTCCACGGTCCGTACGCGTCCGGGCTGGGACGGCGCGGTCCGGGACGTCGTCGGCGTACGGACACCGGAGGCCGGCGTGATCTCGGTTCGACCGGACCAGGTCGAGGCGGTCCGCGCCGGCGTACACGGCTGGGAACGGGTGGCGACGGAGCTTCCGGCCGCGCTCGGTCGCCCGGACGCGCGCGCGTTCCTCGGCAAGTTTCGCTGGTCGACCGCGCCGACCGACCTGCCGGATGCGGGGGAGTGGGTCGACGTCACCGATCCACGCGTGCCGCCGTGGCTGCATCCGTTCGGGGGTCAGGTCCTCATCACCTTGATCGGCGACGTGTACGCCGCCGGTGTCGGCGTCAAGCGGCATAACGGCGCCGGCCTCGAGCTGTCGGTCGGCACCGAGGAGGCGCACCGCGGCAAGGGACTCGCGGCCCGGCTCGTCGCGCAGGCGGCCCGGTGGGTGCTGGCGCAGGGCGCCGTACCCATCTATCTCCACGATCCCGCGAATGTCGCGTCCGATCGAACGGCGACCGCGGCGGGTTTTCCCGATCTCGGCTGGCAGATCCTCGGCGTCTGGTCTCCTGGCCAACGAGCGGGCTGAGCGCCCGGTCGCCGCCGGCACCCATCGCCGGATGCCAGCGCCGACCGTGGTCCGGATCTTGCGTCCGAGCCGGACGCTAGACGCGGGAGAACCGGTTGCGGACACGTGTCCACAGTGCATACCCGATGATGCCGGGCATCTGGCGCTTGCCCATCCCGTTGAAGATGAGGAAGTCGTCGAAGATGTGGATTCCGCGTTTACCGGCGACCGACAGGGCGGCGTCCCGCGCCGCGACGAGTTGTGCGACGGTCATCGGCAGGTCGGCCTCGTGCGGCTGATACCGGCAGCCCATCGGGTAGTCGCGCCGCGGCGTACGGGACATCTCGATGTGGCAGCCCATCACGTGCGTGACCGGATGCGTTTCGGTGAACGTGACAAGGCGGCTCAGGCTGTCGAGGTACGCCGGCATGTCCCGGACGTACAGACGACCGGGGTAGACCGAGTCGCCAGCGACGAGGAAGCCGGTCCACGGGTCGTACACGGCGATCGAGCGCTCGTCGTGGCCGGGGATGCCGGTGATGCGAAGCACCCGGCCGCCGAGGTCGAATGGGACGATCTCGGTCGGCCAACTCGTGAAACCGAAGAACCCGGTCGCCGACGCGACGTCGGCCGGGACGACAGTCGTGTCCGGGCGGCCGTCGAACTGGGCGTCGCCAGCAACATGGTCGCCGTGGCCGTGGGTATGCGCGATGACGAGACCGTACGTCTCGCGGGGATGGGCGGCGAGCCACTGGCGCATGATCGTGTCGACGGTGTCCCGCAACGGGAAGAGCGCCGGATCCTTCGTCGCGCCGGTGTCGAGCAGCCACGCACGATCGTTGCCGAAGAACAGGTAGAGGAACGGCGCCTCGAACGACGTCTTCTTGCTCTGCCTAAGGATGTACGTGTGCGCGTCGTACGCGTGCACCTGGATCGGCGGCTCTGCGCTGGTCGCGTTCTTGGCTGTGCCGTGGATCCACGACACGTCGAGCGAGCCGCCGACCGGCGCACCGGCCGTGAAGTCGATCATCTCAGTGGGGCCAATCGTCGTTGATGGACCGAAAGGTTCGTGTACGCGATCTCCAGTAGCGGCACGTCGACGTTTTTCGACCGGGCTCGGGCGATCAGGTCGCCGATGATGTGGTCGGCCTCGGTCCGGCGGCCGGCCGACAGATCGCGGTACATCGACGAGGTCAGTCCGGATGTCGGGTCGGTCAGCGAGGCGTGGGCGCGGGCGGCAACGTCGGGGCGGATCGTGAATCCGTACGCCGCGGCGACGGCGATGCACTCGTCGATGACGCCACCCGCGTAGGCGATGCCGCCGTGCGCCGAGGCGATCTCGCCGATGGTGCCGCGCATCAGGCAGGTGATTGCGCCCAGCGACCCGAGATTGATCCACTTCTCCCACATCGCCAACTCGATGTGCGACGAGTTGCGCGCGGTGAACCCGGCGTCGGTGAAATCCGGAACGAGGGCGGCCGCGCGCTCGGCGTCGACATCGTCGCGGGCCCCCCAGGTGAGGGCGTTGAGGCCCGGATTGAGCTGTACGATGCGACCGGTGTGGTCGAGCGTGGTCGCTACGTACATCACGCCGCCCAGCACGCGATGCCGGCCGAACTTCTCGTCGAGGCAGTCCATGTGCGCCAGGCCATTGAGGCCCGGGACGATGACGGTCGCCGGCCCGACCGCCGGCGCGACATCGTCGATCGCGTCTTCGAGCGAATAAGCCTTCACCGACAGCAGCACGACGTCGTACGGCGCGTCCGGATCGTCCATGGTCGCGATCTCGGCGCTCGCTGGCCGGTCTGCGACAAGCTCCTCCGGCGTCACGACATCCGGCTTGGTCGTCCATTCACCGTCCGCGCCGGCAACTGTCAGTCCGGTCTCGCGCAACGCTTCGGCCCGGGCCGGGCGAACCAGGAACGTCACGTCGCGACCGGCTCGGGCCAGTAGGCCGCCGAAATACCCACCGGTGGCGCCCGCACCGACGACGAGAATGCGCATCAGCTGTCCTTTCCGGACGTTCCCGCGAACTGTCCGCTGCCGACGGTCACGAGCGCGATGCGCCGACCGGACTCGAGACGTCCCGCCCGGCGTCAGACTCTCCCGCGTCACGTCCGCTCGATCCACCACCTCTCCACACACCGTACAGACCGTTGCCGTTTGTAGCGGGTGGTCGATTCTGGCTACGCCAGCTGACGCGTTCGACATCCGCCTGCCCGGTTCGCTGGCTGTCTTCGTAAGCGCCCGGACCTGCGGTCCGCGCCGGCTCAGCTGCTGAAGTCCTGCGTCAGCCAGACCTTGCCGGACGAGTCGCGGATGGCGTCGATGCCGATGTGGTGGAACGAACTGCTCAACAGGTTGAGTCGGTGGCCGTCGTCCGGCGGCTTCTCGTTGTACATCGACGTCGTCAGGCCCTCGGCGGCGCTCACGATGGCCGATGTGGTGTTCGGGTGCGGCCCGCTCCAGCCGATGTTCTCGCCGCACGACGTCCAGTGCACACCCTCGGCCGAAATGCGGTCACCGAGCGGGGCCTCGCCCGGACACTGATGGGACATGCCGCACGAGCCCTCCATGACGAGGTTGTGCTTGTGGGCACTGCGGTTCAAGCCACTGAGCAGGCTGTACGCCGGCAATCCGTGCTGCGCGCGCAGATCGTTGATCTGCGCCAGCAACTGGTCGACGACCGAGCCGCTCGATGGCGGCGTCGTCTTGGTCGGCGACGGTTTGGGCCTCGGCTTCGGTGACGTCGTGGTCGGCTTCGGCTTGGCCGACGCCGTCGTCGACGAGGACGTTGCCGATGGCGTCGCGGCGCCCGATGCGCTCGGCGTGCCAGACAGCGTGGATGGCGCGGGCTGCGCCGCGACGAGCACCGAACCGTCGCCGATGCGGCCAACGCCGCCAGCCGCGACAATGTTCGTATTGCCGGAGCCGCCGGCCGACACGTGTGCCAGCAGGCCCCCACCGGCCAGCGACAACACCGCCAGGACGGCAATCACCATGCGGGAGCGTCGCACCGGGCAACCGAACCAGAACGTACGCACGCCTGTCAATCCGAGGCCGTACGCCGGGCCGGGTTGTCACACCGCGCCGTTACCGTGACGCGATGCGCATGGGGATGAGCTGCCGACGTTCGGCGACTCGCCGACGTGCGATCGGCCGATCTGGCCGATCTGGCCGCGACGGCCAAGGCCGCGGGCAGGGCGGCGCTATCGGCATTCACGATCTATGGCGTCCCTGTGCCAAGATTTCTCGGTGCAGTCCACCGAAAGGCCGACCCTTCGCCCACCCGCCAACCTCGTGGCTCGCCGCGCGATCGGCTACTGGACGCTCCGTGCTTTGCCGGCGTGGCTGGTGCTGACCGCGGTCCAGATCATCTGGTGGGTCAACGACACCTCGCAGGCGACCGTTCACGCCATCGTGTTCGTCATCGTGTCGCTCGTCGCGATCGCACATCTGGTGGTCATGCCGCAGTGGCGATATCGCGTGCACCGGTGGGAAACTACCGATCAGGCCGTCTACACGCAAACGGGTTGGTTCACCCAGGAACGTCGCATCGCGCCGATATCCCGCATCCAGACAGTGGACATGCACCGCGGCCCGTTCGAGCGGATCTTCCGGCTCGCGAACGTGACCGTCACGACAGCCTCGGCGGCCGGACCGATCCGGATTCATGCGCTCGACCTGGATGTTGCCCAGCGGCTGGTGGACGATTTGACGACGATCACGCAGGCGTCGGAGGGAGACGCGACGTGACGGATGCCGATCCGGTGCGCTCGGACGAGGCGGCCGTGCCCAACCAGGCTCCGGCCGTACCCGCTGGCGGGCCGGACGCCCCGGTTGTGCGCGCTGGCGGGCCGGACGCC
>DATCXD010000465.1:0-5766 GCA_036566005.1 Micromonosporaceae bacterium
AGGGTGCGAGCGGCCGCGCTCAGCTACTT
The DNA here is from genome assembly GCA_036566005.1 of Micromonosporaceae bacterium. Lineage (GTDB taxonomy): Bacteria > Actinomycetota > Actinomycetes > Mycobacteriales > Micromonosporaceae > DASQPR01. Next base: position 30 of record DATCXD010000465.1, read on the forward strand.
CAGCAGTCGAAGCGGTGACTTGCTGGTCGTTCCCAGGGAATACTGGTTTCTGAGCCCGCGCGCTGTAGCAAGCGCCGCCACAATGGCCGGTGGCGAGCCGACCGTCGCGACCTACCACTCGTACGCGGCCCGGATCGTCACAGAGCACGGTGTGCGGGCCGGCTTCGAACCGACGACGCGGCTGCTCACCGAGGCATCGTGCTGGCAGCTGGCGGACGCGGTCACGCGGGCCTATGCCGGCGACATGTCGGCGGTCGAGAACGCCCCGGCGACCGTCACCGACGCCGTGCTGCATCTGGCGGCCGAGCTGGCCGAGCATCTGCGGACCCCGGATGACCTCGCTGCCTGGACCGGTCGCTTCACCGCCGACATCAACGCGCCGGCCGGCAAGATGTACGCCGACGTGGCCCGGATGCGCGGCGTCCAGCAGGCTCGTCTGGCGATCCTTCCGCTCGTGCGGCAGTACACGGCCCGCAAGCGCGACGCCGAGGCGATGGACTTCGGTGATCAGCTGTTCCGAGCCGCCACCGTCGCCGTCCAGCACGCCGAGGTTGGTGCGATCGAACGCGACCGCTTCCGGGTGGTGCTCCTCGACGAGTACCAGGACACCAGTCACGCCCAGGTGACGCTGCTGCGCTATCTGTTCGGCGGCGGGCATCCGGTAACCGCCGTCGGCGATCCGTGCCAGTCGATCTACGGCTGGCGCGGCGCCAGCGCCGGCACGCTCGACCGCTTCCCGGACGAGTTCCTGGATCGTCGCGGCCGTCCGGCCGAACAGCTGACGCTGTCGACGAGCTGGCGCAACCGACCGGAGATCCTCACGGTCGCGAACCATCTCTCCCGGCCGCTGCGGGCGGCCGGACATCGGGTCGCGGAACTGGTGGCGTCACCGACCGCACCTGACTCGTTCGGCGCGTCCACTGTCCGCTGCGCGCTGCTGGAAACGTACGAGGACGAGGCGGTCTGGATCGCGGACCAGATCGCGGCCGCCTGGCGCCACCGCGCGGGGCTCGCACCCGACGCGGATCTCGCGTCGATCGCGGTGGCCGACCGCCCACCGAGCGCGGTTCTCGTCCGTACCCGTAAGCAGATCGTCCCGATCGAGAAGGCGTTGCGGGCGGTCGGGTTGCCGGTCGAGGTCGTCGGCCTCGGCGGGCTGCTCGACACACCCGAGGTGCGTGACGTGGTCAGCACCCTGCATGTGCTCGGCGATCCGCTGGCCGGCGCCGCGTTGCTGCGGCTGCTGACCGGCGCCCGGTGGCGCATCGGCCCGCGCGACCTGGTGGCGCTCTATCGCCGTGCCCGGGATCTTCAGGCTCGCCGCCGCGCGTCCGTCGACCGGACCGATGCCGAGAAGCAGCCGCTCCTGCCCGGCCGCCTGGACGAGGCGGCGCTGATCGATGCGCTGGACGATCTGGGCGACAATGATGCCGATCGGTTTTCGCCGGAGGGGTACGCGCGGATGTCGGCGTTCGCCGATGAGTTGCGCGGGCTGCGGTCACGACTCGACCAGCCGCTGCCCGATCTGGTGGCCGATATCGAGCGCGAGATGGGGCTCGACGTCGAGGTCGCCGTGCGGGCCGGCGACACCGGCCTCGCGCGGGCGCATCTGGACGCGTTCGCCGAGACGGCCGCCCGGTTTGCCACCGAGTCGCAGGGCGCGACACTCTCGGCCTTCCTCGCGTTCCTCGAGGCGGCCGAGTCGGAGGAGCGGGGGCTCGACAGCGGCGAGACGGATCTGGTCGAGGGCGCGGTGCAGGTCCTGACCGCACACGCGGCGAAGGGCCTGGAGTGGGACATCGTCTCGGTCGCTGGCCTCACGAAGGGCATCCTGCCCGGCAAGACGAACCGATCCGATCATTATCTGGGCGGGCTCGGCGCATTGCCGTTCCCGCTGCGCGGCGATCAAGTCGGCCTGCCCACGTTCCCGTATGCGAGCGCGGCCGATCAGAAAGGCGTGCACGGCGCGCTCGACGCGTTCACGACGGATTGGGCGGCGCACGGCGAGCGGGAGGAGCGGCGGCTCGCGTACGTCGCGGTGACCCGCCCGAAGCAACTCCTGCTGTGCTCCGGATTCTGGTGGAGCGAAGGCAACGTCAACGCGCAGGGCCCGTCGGTCTTCCTGACCGAGATCGCCTCGGCGTGCGACGCCGGCGCGGGTGTCGTCGAGCAATGGGCGCCGCCGCCGGTCGATGGCGCGGCGAATCCGACAAATGCCGAGGTCACCCGCGTCGCCTGGCCGCTCGATTCGCTCGGCGGGCGCCGCGATGCCATCGCCGCCGCAGCGGTTCAGGTCCGCGCGTCACCGGCCGGCTGGTCGGCCGAGAACATCGAACACCCGGTGGTACGCGCGGAAGCGGAGCGCTGGTCCTACGAGGTCAACCTCCTGCTGGCCGAGCGGGCCCGCAACCAGCAGGCGCCCGGTGCCGCGATGGAGGTGGCACTACCGGGGCAGTTGTCCGTGTCGCAGCTCGTTGAGTTGCGCGACGACCCGGGTGCGCTCGCCGCTCGGCTGCGGCGGCCGATGCCGGTCCGGCCGGATCCGCAGTCGCGGCGTGGCACGGCGTTCCATCGATGGCTGGAGCAGCGGTTCGGCAGCCAACAGCTGCTCGACCTGGACGAGTGGCCGGGCGCCGGGGACGAAGGGGCGGCCGACGATGCCGCGCTGGCCGAGTTGCAGGCCGCTTTCCTTCGCGGTGTCTGGGCCGACCGCGTGCCGACGGCGGTCGAGGTCGGCTTCGCGACCACGATCGCGGGCGTCGTGATCCGGGGCCGGATGGATGCCGTGTTCCCCGGCGAGAGCGGCACCTTTGATGTCATCGACTGGAAGACCGGGCGCCGGCCGAGTGGTCGTCACGCGTCGGCGGTCGCCGTCCAGCTCGCCGCGTATCGCCTGGCCTGGGCCGAACTCGCCGGCGTGCCGGTCGACGACGTACGGGCCGGGTTCTACTACGTACGCGACGACCTGACCGTACGACCGGCCGACCTGCTCGACGCCGGCGGGCTGGAACGGCTGATCGCCGCGCTGCCGTCCACCGTCGACGATCGGTCGTAGGGCCGGCCGCGGGCTCGGGCAGGCCGTCGACGACGTCCGACTCCGATCGGCGCAAGGTAACCTCGGTTGTTGTGTCCGAGCAGCCGCCCTCGTCGCAGCCGCCGTCCCCGTGGGCGCGCGGCGGGGCTGACGGCGCTCCCGACGAAGTCGTTTTCGGCCCGCCCGACTGGGACTCCCAGCCCAACCGGGACCCGGTGTCATCCGGATCGGGCACACGGCGCGGATCGGAGCCGCTGACCGTACGCGGCGGTGGGCCGCCCGATCGGGAGCGGTTCGGTGCGGGCGCGGTGACCGGTAGCGAGCCGATCGTCATTAACCTCGACCGCGAACCGGAGCCGGCCGTGGACCCGGCACTCGCCCGCCGGCGGACAATGCGTTACTTCGCGGGTACGGCCGGTGCGGTGGTCATCGTCGGCATCGTGGTGATCCTGGCGCTGACCCTGACCGGGAACAGTCCGTTGCATAAGAACACCGCCGCACCGCCGCCGGACACTCGATCACAGCTGGCCAAACTCTGTCCCCCGCCCTCGGGTAGCGTGAGCAAGCGGCAGCCCGCGCCGCCGACGCCATCGGGCCCGCGGACGAACGATCCGGATTCGGGCATCTCCTACCGGGCATTCGGAGCGCCGTGGAAGACCTGGAACCAGGACTGGACCGACGCCGGCGACGATCTCGCCGTCAACTACCGCGTCGGTCAGTTCTTCATCACCGAGGAGTATTCCCAGGGCGACTACCTCGCTACGATCCTGTCCGCATCGGTGCCGGCGACGACCAACGACGCGCTCGCGATCGACCTCAAGTGCACCGGCAAACAGGTGGCCGCCGACGCTCGGACGGCGTTCTATCCACAGCCGAACACCATGGATTCGATCCGGGACGAGCGGATGACCCTGGGCGGCCTGCCCGCCTGGGTGAGTGAGTTCCGCCTGCACTTCCACGAGACCGGGCTCAAGGCGACCAGCGAACTCGTGCTGCTGGCCACGATCGACGTGGGCCGGCCGAACGCGGCGATCCTCTACGTCTCGATCCCCGGGACGCACGCACAATACGATGACGTGATCGATCAATTGCTCGCCTCGGTCCGCCCGACATCCTGATCGGTGCCTCGGCCGTCGGCACTTGTACGGAAGTTGGGCGGTCGGGCACCGTCCGGGCGCCTAACTTCCGTACAAGTCCTCGCGGCGTGACATTGTCCTCGCGTTTGATGGACCAGCCGACTCTGCCGTTCAGCGCGGTGGGCGGCGCGCTACTGTCGATCACGTGCCTGGTCGCGTACGCATCCCCGCCACGAAATATCCCGTCGAGCGCTTCACCCTGCCCAACGGGCTGCGGGTGGTGCTGAACCCGGACCGATCCGCGCCGGTGATCGGCGTCGCCGCCGTCTACGACGTCGGCATCCGATCCGAGCCCGAAGGCCGCACCGGGTTCGCGCACCTGTTCGAGCACCTGATGTTCCAGGGCTCGCAGAATCTGGAAAAGCTCGCCCACTTCCGCCATGTGCAGGGCTCCGGCGGCACGTTCAACGGATCGACCCACCTCGACTACACCGACTACTTCGAGACGCTGCCGGCCAACGCGCTGGAGCGGGCGTTGTTCCTCGAAGCCGACCGCATGCGCGGACCTCGACTCACCGAGGAGAACCTGCGCAACCAATGCGACGTGGTCAAGGAAGAAATCCGGGTCAACGTCCTGAACCGCCCGTACGGTGGATTTCCCTGGCTGAAGCTGCCGCCGGTCATGTTCGACACCTATCCGAACGCGCACGACGGATACGGATCGTTCGCCGATCTGGAGAGCGCGACGGTCGCCGACGCCCAGGACTTCTTCACCAAGTACTACGCGGCCGGCAACGCGACACTGTCGGTGTCCGGTGACTTCGACGTCGCCACGGCCACGAAGCTGATCGAGGCGCACTTCGGTGACGTGCCGAAACGGCCGGCGCCGAAGCGACCGGATTTCGACGAGCCTGACTTGAGCGCGGAGCGTCGCGACTCGTACGTCGATCCGCGCGCGCCCCTTCCGGCGTTCGCAAGTGCCTGGCGCGTACCGGATCCAGTCGATGACTTCGCCGGATACCTGCCCTACGTGGTGCTGGCCGAGGTGCTGACCGACGGCGACGCGTCCCGTCTCGTACGGCGCCTCATCCAGCAGGACCGGGTCGCCACCAGCGTCGGCGGCTACATCGGATTCATGGGTGAGCCGTTCGAGGTCCGCGATCCCACCGCGTTGCTGCTGCAGACTCACCTGCCGCCGGGCGGAGATGTGGACAAGGTGCTGCGCATCATCGACGAGGAATGCGAACGGATCGCGACCGACGGGCTCGACGACGGCGAACTCGCTCGGACGCAGGCGCGCATCGCGACACACATGTTGCGCGAACTCGATCCGGTGCTGGGTCGAGCACTGCGAATGGCCGTTCTCGAATTGCAACGGGGTGATGCGGGCGTGATGAACGACCTGCCGAAGCTGCTCGGCCAGGTGACCGATGAACAGGTTGTCGCGGCCGCGGCCCGGCTCACGGCCGATCGTCGTGCCACCGTCGAGGTCAAGGTGGCGGCGAAGTGACCGCGCCGACCGGGTCGACCCGCAAAACGACCGCACGCAAGGCGGCGCCGGCCAAGGCGACGGTCACGACCACGCGGAAGTCGGTCGTCCCGGCCAACGCGACGGTCAAGGCCGCGC
>DATCXD010000489.1:0-6054 GCA_036566005.1 Micromonosporaceae bacterium
CTGCCGGACGTCGTGGACGCGGGCCGCCGCTAGCTCGCCCTCGACCACGCATGAACCGCCCTTGGATACCGAACTCAACGGGAGCGCGCCGAGCCGAACGACCTCCGGCATCACCGACCCGACCAGGTCGGCCGGAACATCGAGACGGAACCGGTGCACCGGTTCGCACACGACCGTGCCCGCCTCGACCAGCGCGTCCATCAACACCAGAGGAGTCAGGTGGCGGAAGTCGCCGACGGTGCTCGACATGCTGGCGTCGAACGTCCCGTGCGCGTGACTCTGCCTGGCCCAGTAGCCGGAGCGGGTCAGGATGACCGCGCAGTCGACGACCGGCCACCCGCGAAGTCCCTGTCCGAGTGTGTCGTGCACGGCCAGCTTGATCGCGTTGATGAACGCGAGCGGCAAAGACCCGAGTTCGACGCCCAGCCGAAACTCGATCCCGGTTCCGATCGGTCGTGGCTCGACCTGTAGCCCGACGGTGGCCAGGAAGGGGTTCGGTTCGGTGGCGATCGTCTCGACCGCCGATCCGACTCCGAGTGGGCGCCGTCAAGCACGCTCAGCACCCGCTCCACTTCCGCGATGAAGTCCGGGTGGCCCGGTGTGTCGATCAGGTTGACCGTGACGCCATTGATCGTGAACGACACCACGGCCGATTTGATGGTGATGCCGCGTTGCCGCTCCAGTGCCATCGTGTCGGTCTGTGTGCTGCCGTCGTCGACGTTGCCGATCTCTTCGATGACACCGGCGGCGTAGAGCAGCCGCTCGGTCAGGCTGGTCTTACCGGCATCGACGTGAGCCAGGATCCCCAAGTTCAAGGTTCGCACGAAGTGTCATGTCCTTTGCGTAGGAGGTGTTTACCAGCAGCGGGGACATAACCGTTCGACGCATCGCGCTTCTCCATGATCTCTGCGTGGATCTGATGGCGGCACTACAACACGATGCCGGCCGGCGGGCAACCGATTTGTCGCGGGCCTGGACTTTCCGGCCACGGCGAGGCATGGCGCCGTCGCGGAAAAGTTGGCTGGCCGAGCAACCCGGAACGTAGCGCTTCCGTTTATGTGGGCGAGGTTAGCGGGCCACCTCTGCCGCCGCGGCCTCAACGTGGTGTACCCGGGATTCAGTTGCGTCCGGCGGCCCGGACTGCGTCAGCAGAGCGGGCGGCGCGAGATCGGCCGACCACCGCTGCTCAACGCGGCCGAAGCGCCAGATTGCGATCGCGGCGATCCACGAAACAAAGAACAACCCGACGATGCCGTATCCGGCGTAGTCCAGCGGAATGTTCCCGATCGCGGCGACCGGTCCGGACGTGATGTTGGCCTGGTCGTCGAGCACGCCGACGAGTTCGATCGTGCCGATGATCAGGGCGACCGCCACGGAGATCGCGGTAATCGTGATGTTGTAGAAGACCTTGCGGACCGGCCGGGCGAACGCCCAGCCGTAGGCCGCGTTCATGAACACGCCATCAACCGTGTCCATCAGGCACATAGCCCCGGCGAACAGGATCGGCAGGATCAGGACCGAATACCACGGCAGGCTGAAGGCCGCCGCACCGCCGGCGAGCACGAGCAAGCCGACTTCGGTCGCGGTGTCGAAGCCGAGGCCGAACAGCACACCGATCGGGTAGATGTGCCACGGCTTGCGGACCGACTTCGTCAGACCGTTCAGGAATCGGTTCATGAACCCACGCTTGTTGAGCTGCTCTTCGAGCGCCTTCTCGTCGTAGATGCCGCGCCGCATCTCGCGGAATACCTTGATGATGCCGAGCAGCACCACGAAGTTGAGGATGCCGAGAATCCACAGGAATACCCCGGACACCGAGGCGCCGACGATGCCGGTGACCGAGTGCAGGCCGGAGTTGCCGTTCTCGACCTGACCGGCCAACGCTTTCACGCCGATCGACAGCAGGAACGTCAGCAGGAAAACGATCGTGGAGTGCCCGAGCGAGAACCAGAAGCCGAGGGACAGGGGCTTGCGTGGGTTGGTCCGCGATGTGTTATCGGCCAGCAGCTTCCGGGTCGCGTTGTCGATCGCGGCGATGTGATCGGCGTCGAATGCGTGGCGCAGACCGAATGTGTACGCGAGCACGCCGACACCGACGGTGAAGACCGGGTGGTCACCACCCAGATGCAGATGCTTCGGCACGACCACACCGAACAGCACGCCGAAGCCAATGACGTGCAGCAACACGATGAAGCCGAACATGCCGCCGAGCGAGCGCCGGTCGCGCGCGGTCAGACTTCGCCGGAACTGGGCCAACCGGGATCCATCAAGTGCAGTGGTCACGTCGGTCACGTCTGTCCTCTTCGTGGGTGAAAGAGTTCGCAGGCAAACGCAAGTTACACCGACCGCCCGCTTATCGCAACTAGGTTGCAACAGCGACCAAGTGGTCAGAGGACCGACCCGAGCGCTCGTGGCTGTAGTACAGCCGGATCGGAGGCGAAGTACTACCGCAGTGTATACCTCGGGTGTATGGTCCCGGCATGAGTGTTCCCCTCGCGTTTCTCGGGCTACTCGAGCGGCAGCCGAGTCACGGATATGATCTTAAGCGCGACTACGACATGTTCTTCGGGCGTGGGCGTCCGTTGCCGTTCGGCCAGGTCTACGCGACGCTGAGCCGGCTCGCACGCGATGGCAAGGTGGTAGCGGCCGAGGCCGAGCCGGGCGCGGGCCCCGGCCGCAAGCGGTACGTGATTACCGACGCTGGCGTCAACGAGTTCGAGACCTGGCTGACCGAGCCGGTCGAGGCGCAGCCACACCTTCAGACGGTGCTGTTCGTGAAGGTCGTGCTCGCGCTGATGTTGGGACGCTCGGCCGAGGCGTACCTCGATATCCAGCGCGCGGCCCATTTGCAGCGCATGCGCCAGTTGACCGGAATCAAGCGGAGCGGCGACACCGTCGATGCGTTGTTGGCCGACCACGGCCTGTTCCATCTGGAGGCGGACCTGCGCTGGATCGACCTGACCGCGGCTCGGCTCGGCCCGCTCGCCGAGGCGGTGCGGCATGACCGCTGACATCGAAACCGCTGACATCGAACGCCGCCCGCCGGGTCGCGTCATCGAGGCCAGGGACATTCGACTGTCCTTCGGCGAGACACCCGCCCTCCGTGGTGCCAGCGTCCGCGTGGCGGCCGGCGAGATGCTCGCCATCATGGGGCCGAGCGGCTCGGGCAAGTCCACGTTGCTGCACTGCATGGCCGGCATCCTGGTGCCCGACGCTGGCGAGATTCACTTCGCCGGCCGGCGTCTCGACACCATGTCCGAAGGCGACCGCAGTGCGCTGCGGCGGGATCGGTTCGGATTCGTGTTCCAGTTCGGCCAGCTTGTGCCCGAACTGACCGCTGCGGAGAACGTCGCTTTGCCGCTGATGCTGGCCGGCACCCGGCGCGCTGCTGCCCTGGCCGCCGCCGCGACCTGGTTCGAACGACTCGACCTAGACGGATTGGCCGGGCGGCGTTCGGGCGAGCTGTCCGGTGGCCAGGCGCAGCGGGTTGCTCTGGTGCGGGCGCTTGTTACCGAGCCCGAGGTGCTTTTCGCGGACGAGCCGACCGGCGCGCTGGACTCGCTGGCCGGCGAGCACGTCATGAACCTCCTGACCGCCGCCGCGCGCGAACGGGGCACGAGCGTCGTGCTGGTCACCCACGAAGCCCGCGTGGCCGCGTACGCGGACCGGGAAGTCATCGTCCGCGACGGCAAGGTCAATTCGTTACTGCCCGACCGGGCGATGACGTGATCAAACTTGGTCTGCGGCTGACGTTCCATGGTGGCCGAGAGGCGGTCAGCCGTCTGATCATCATCGCGCTCGCGCTTATGGTCGGCGTCGCCATGCTGCTGGCGACCGTGGCGGGCATCAACGCGGTCAACGCGCAAAACGCGCGCTACGCATGGCTGGCAACGGGTTCCGTCTCGAGCGCCTCGCACGCATCGGCCGATCCGTTGTGGGGGATGCTCAGCTCGGACTACTTCGATGGTCAGATCATCACGCGCGCCGATCTCGCGCCGACCGGGCCGACGTCGCCAGTGCCGCCGGGCATCCCACACCTGCCCGGCCGAGGCCAGTTCTACGCCTCGCCAGCGATGTCGCGGGTTGCTCGCCGCGACTCCGGCCGCCGAGTTGGGTGCGCGCTACCCGGGACAGCAGATCGGCACGATCGGAGCCGTGGCGTTGCCATCGCCGGACTCGCTGATCATCGTTGTCGGTGACGACCCAAGCCAGCTCTCGCACGTACCCGGGGCGACCGCGGTGCGCAGCACCAACACGAAACCGCCCAACGATTGTGGCAACTGCGCGATCGGAGTCGGCATCAACTCCAACGGCATCGATCTCATTCTCGGCGTGGTCGCCCTCGCGCTGCTGTTTCCCTTGCTCATCTTCGTGACGTCCGCGACCCGGCTGTCGGCGGCCCATCGGGAGCAACGGTTCGCCGCGATGCGGTTGATCGGTGCGACCCCGCGGCAGATCGCGGTGATCGCCGCGGTCGAATCCGGCGTCGCCGCCGTGTGTGGCATGGGCCTCGGCTGCGGCCTGTTCTACGCGGCGCGACCCGAGATCGCGAAGATCGCGTTCACCGGCGCTCCGTTCTTCCCGAGTGACCTCTCGCTGAGCCCCTTCGACGTGCTTCTGGTCGCGGTCGGCGTGCCGCTGGCGGCGATGATCGCTGCGCGTCTGGCGTTGCGTCGGGTGCAGATCTCTCCGCTCGGGGTGAGTCGTCGGTTCACGCCGAAAGCACCGCGGGCCTACCGTCTGATTCCGCTGGCGTTGGGCCTCGCCGAACTTTCGTACGTCGCGCCGCGCGTGCTTCGCGCCGGCACTCATCCTCGTACCGGCGTCGAGCAGGTGGCCGTGTACCTGCCAGGATTTTTGGTTGTCATGGCCGGGCTCGTCATCGCCGGACCGTGGCTGACAATGGTCGGCTCCAAGGCCATTCTCCGGTGGACCCGCCGACCCGCCATGCTGATCGCCGGGCGGCGGCTGGCCGACAATCCGCAGACCGGATTCCGCGCGATCAGTGGACTCGTGCTCGCGCTCTTCGTGACGAGCGTCGCCGTGGGGGTCATCACGACGTTCGTTGCTAACCGCGGTGCGCCGGCGGGTGCGCCGGCGGCCAGCACGTTGGTCAAGAACTTCAACGAGGACCGTACGGCCTCGGGACGGATAGGAACGACTACGGTCCCGTCGATTCCGCCGAGCGTCATGCCGAATCTAAACGCGATCCCGGGCGTTGACGCGGTCGCCGTCGTACACGCCGATCCCGACGCGCCGCAGGAGGGCGGATTCCTCCGACCGAGTCTGGTCTCGTGTGCTCAGTTGGCCCACATTTCCGGGCTCGGCCATTGCACGCCCGGGGCAAACGTCGCAACCGTCGAGGGCGGCATCGGCAGCGGTCTCATCCCCGCCGATGCGGCTTGGCCGGCTGCGGACATTTCCCTGGGCCGGCTAGATTCCCTTCCGGTCCAAGCGATCGTCGTCGGCACCGACGGTTCGACCGCGGCCATCGAACAAGCGAGGACCGTCCTCGAGGCGGCCGATCCGTATCAGAGTCCGCCGAACACGATCAACGAGTCCAACAAGGACAACACGAAGCTGATCACCGAATATCAGCAGTTGGCCAACGTGGTCATCCTGACCAGCCTGCCCATTGCCGGCTGCAGCCTGGCCGCGAGCATCGCCGCTGGCCTGAGCGACCGCCGACGACCGTTCAGCCTGCTACGGCTGACCGGCGTCCCGATCGCCGTCCTGCGTCGAGTCGTCGCGCTGGAAAGTGCCGTTCCGCTGTTGATCGCGGCGGCCTTCTCGATTGCGATGGGCTTCCTGGCCGCACAGCTGTTCTTGAAATCCCAGCTCGGCTACACGCTGCGCCCGCCCGGTATCGGGTACTACCTGATCGTCGCGGCCGGACTGGTCGTGTCGCTGGGCATCATCGGCTCGACTCTCCCACTCCTGCGGCGGATGACCGGGCCGGACGTCGTACGAAACGAGTGACGCGGTCTACGTGGGCCGTCGGGATGCCGTACCCACGGATGGTTTTGATCGTGACGTGCGGAAGCGGCTTGCCGC
>DATCXD010000503.1:0-2019 GCA_036566005.1 Micromonosporaceae bacterium
CGCCGCGAAAAGCGCCGGACGCAAGGCGAGCGCGGCGACGGCGACGACCCCGATCCGGACGGCCGCGGCGACGAACCACGGTGCCCGGAGCCCGTACGTCGTCGCGATCGCTCCACCGAGCGCGGCGCCGATCGGCAGCGAGCCCCATCCGGCCAATCGGTAGACACTATTAACGCGCCCCCGAATGCGATCCGGAATGATTCGTTGCCGCATCGATACAGTTGCCACGTTCCAGACGGTCGCCGAAAACGCACTGGCCGCCATGCAGACCACCATCAGGTACGCGTCCCGGGCAAGGACGCCGACGACGCAGGCGCTGGCCGCACCGATGCCAGCACCGGTGATGATGGAGCGACGGGTGCCGAGGCGGGCCACGATGCGACGGCTCGCGAGCCCGCCGGCCACGCCGCCGATCGCGCTGGCGGCCAGCAGGACGCCGTACCCGCGAGCGCCGACATGCAGTTGTTGCGTCGCGAACAGCACGAACGTCGAGTTCGCGATCTGGCCGGCCATATTTGTGACCGCGAGCAGGATCGCAAGCGTTCGTAGGAGCCGGTGATGGGCGAGCCAGCGTAGACCTTCGGCGATATCGTGGCGCATCGGACGGTGATCCGGCCTCGCCGGGTTGGCCGCGGCCGTGATGTCGGCTGCGGCCGTGATGTCCGTCGCGACAGTGATGTCGGCTGCGGCCGGTGGTCGCGGCAGGTAGATCCGCGCGATCAGGAACGCCGAGAGCGCGAAGGTCAGCGCATCCAGCCAGAACGGAAGCGACCGGGTCGCCGGCAGTGCAGCCGCGAATAACAGGCTACCCAGCGGCGGGCCGACGAACCGTTGGGTGACCGTCTCGGTGGCGTACTGCCGACCGTTCGCGGCTTCGAGCTGTGCCGGAGCCACGATCGTTGGCAAGATCGACTGGGCCGAGTTGGCGAAGACCGTCTCGGCCGCTCCGAGCGCGAACGACGTCACGTACAGCATCCAGATACGCCCACCCGGCACCATCGCGGTCACCGCGGCGAGCGACACGGCGAGCGCCTGGACGATCTGGGCGATGGACATGAGGCGCCGGCGGTCGTAGCGATCGGCCAGTGCTCCCGCGTGCAGGCTGCACAACAGCCACGGGAGGCTGGCCGCGGTCGCGACGCCGGCGACCTGGGCCGGGCTGCGGGTGAAGTAGACCGCGAGCAGCGGGATGGCGGCGGCGTACGCGCCGTCGCCCAGCGACGAGATCGCGTCGGCCGTCCACAGCCGCCGCCAGTTCGCTCCCAGGCTCACGCAGAGCAGCTTCGCGCAAGTCATTGAGTTTCGCCCACCATTTAGCGCACGCTAAACGGATGACGGTCCGTATCCAGCTGAGTGGCACTGACGTGGCCCGCGTACGGTTTGGATACTCAGCCGTCTCGGAGACCGTCCGGGCGCTGCGCGTCGTGGCCGACCCGGGTCTCGCGGCGATCCACCTGCCGTGGCGGCGCTGGGCGGCGCCGCGGCTGCCGGATGACCCGGACATTGCACTGTTGCGCCGCCTGGTAGCCGATCGGGCCATTCCGCTCGCGTTGCTACCGACCCCGGACACCCGCCTGCCCGATCTGCGTCACGAGTTGCGTCGCGTCCGGCAGGCGAGCCCGAGCCGTACGATCGAGAGTCTTGAATCGATCTTCGGTCGGCCGAAGTGGCTCGACGAGTTCTACGACGACCCGCCGGCCACGCTGGCGCGGCTCGCGAGCGCGATCGACCGATGCTACGAAGCCATGGTCGCGCCGCACTGGCCACGGATGCGCGCCGTTCTCGAAGCGGACATCGACTTTCGGGCCCGGCGGCTTGCCGCGGCCGGCGTCGAGCGGGTGATCCGCGAGTTGCACCGCGACGTACGGTGGACCGACGACGGCGAGGTCCAGCTCTGGCCGAGCCAGCCGAACAAGCCGGGCGGCGTGGTTGCGACCACCGACGCCGGACTCGTGTTGTGCCCGATGGTCTTCGGCTGGCCGAACCCGACGGCGGCGTTGCGCCCGACCGGGCCAGCCT
>DATCXD010000515.1:0-2774 GCA_036566005.1 Micromonosporaceae bacterium
ATCAGAGGCGGCACGCGTCCAGCGCCGTCACGAGGATGGCGCGCGCTCCGACGTCGTACAACTGGTCCATGATCCGATGTACGTCGGTCCGGAGCACCATCGCCTGCACGGCGACCCAACCTTCCCGGTGCAGTGGCGATATCGTCGGCGACTCGATGCCCGGCGTCAGCGCGACCGCGTTGTCGAGGCCATCGGCGCGAACGTCATAGGCGAGCATCACGTAGCGCCGGGCGACGAGAACGCCCTGCAGGCGGCGTACGAGCTGGGACACGCCCGGAGTCGTGCCGACCCCCTCCCGGCCGATCAGCAGCGCGGTCGACTCGAGGATCGGCTTGCCGATCGTCTCCAGTCCGGCCTGGCGCAGCGTCGCTCCGGTCGCGACGACGTCGGCGATGACGTCGGCGACGCCGAGTCGGATCGCGTTCTCGACAGCTCCGTCGAGCCGGACGACCGTGGCGTCGATCCCGTTGTCGGCGAAGTAACGCTCGACGACGCCCGGGTAGGCCGTGGCCACGCGCCGGCCGGCCAACGCATCGACGCTCGGGACCGTTCCCGGCGCCGCGGCGAATCGGAACGTCGCCGGCGCGAAGTCGAGGTCGAGCACCTCGACGGCGCCCGACTCGGAGTCGATCAACAAGTCTCGTCCGGTGATACCAAGATCGAGATCGCCGGAGGCGACATAGGTGGCGATGTCCCGCGGTCGCAGGTAGAAGAACTCGAGGCTGTTCGCGTCGTCTCGGCAGACGAGGTCGCGGTCGTCGGATCGCTGGCGGTATCCGGCCTCGGCGAGCATGGCGGTCGCGGGCGCGGAGAGCGTGCCCTTGTTCGGCACGGCGATGCGGAGCATGGCGGGGGTCCTCACAGGTGCTGGTAGACGTCTTCGAGGTCAATTCCGGCGGCGATCATCAACACCTGCACGTGGTAGAGCAGCTGCGAGATCTCCTCGGCGGTGCGTTCGCGGCCCTCATGCTCGGCCGCCATCCAGCTCTCGGCCGCCTCTTCGACGACCTTCTTGCCGATCGCGTGCACGCCCGCGTCGAGCAGCACCACCGTGCCGGACCCCGCGGGGCGGGTGCCGGCCCGGCTCTGCAACTCCTGCCACAGGTCCTCGAACGTCTTCACAACACGCCAGTCTGACGTGCTCGAGCCGGCTCGCAAAGCCGCGCGCCGGCCGGGTCCACTGGGTGGACTCGACCAGCGCGAGTCAAGCCGATCGGAGCGACGGTCAGGTCACCGTACGGTGAACGTGTGCTGATCGGTGCCCATCGGGCAGTCGCACGTCGTGTTCATGGCCAGATAGAACGCCTCGATCGTGTAGCGGCCGGGCGCCAGGTGGAGTGTGACAGTGGCCGTGCCCTGGACCGGTGCGCCGACCGTCAGCTGCACATGTTGGCGGACCACCTGGGTGCCGGCGGCTGTCCGTACCCGGATTTGAATGGCCCCTTCGAAGACGATGCCGGCCAGATGGACGGTGACCGACCGGCCGCTGACCGCGCCCTGCTGCGGGTCGATCACCCAGACCGGCGCGAGCACATCGACCGCCGCGGCGCGGTGCAGGACGCCCGCGACCGGCTGACGGCTCGCCCAGAGCGTCGTGCGCGCGACGCCGTCGAACAGCAATCGGACACCGCTGCCGCCGGAGAATGCGGTCGCCGTCCAGATCAGCTGCTGGAGCGCCGCGCGGTTGCCGGCCGGGTCGTAGCCGTTGACCGTCGCGCCGTGCAGGTCGACCGTCGCGACTCCCCCAGCGACGCTGACGTTGCGGACAGATGCGCTCGCGGGCCATTGGCTCGAATAGTCGGGGTCGAACGCGGTCCGGCCGTCCAGCATCAGTGCGACCGCGGCACGCACCTTGGCGGCGGTCCCGCTGTTGCCCACCGTCGTCGGGTGGTATTCGCGGTAGAGCTTGTCGTTCGCGCCGAGGTAGTAGACCGGAACTGTCGCGGTGCTTGGCGCTGCCGAGTTGGACGGCTGTGTCGCGGGTGGCTTGCTGGCCGGCGGCTGTGTGGTTGGTGACGGTGTCGTAGCCGACGTTGTCGGGCCGCCGGCGACGTTGGGCCGGGGGCGTGCGGGGGTGGTCGGCGCGCAACTGCCGATGCCGACGGCGATCGCGGCGACGCTCGCCGCGACGGCCGTGCTCATGCTGACCATGGCAACTCCTCGGGTACGTAAGGCGGACAGGCGCCACCAGCGGCGCCGGGCGGCGATCCGTCGCCGGATGTCACCGAGGGCGTCGGGAGCGATGTCGACGGCAGCGGCTCGACGCTCGAATGCATCGCGGAGTGCGGTCTCGACATCGGCATCGGCGGGGCTGGAACGGTCCGGGTCGTTCGTCATGACCATCGCTCCATCCGGGCTCGAAGGGCAGCCAGACCGCGGGCGGTGTGACTCTTGACGGCACCGCGACTGCAGCCCATCGCTTCAGCGATCTCCGCCTCCGAGAGTTCGGCGTAGTAGCGCAGTACGAGTGCCTCGCGTTGCCGGGTCGGCAGCGTCGCGACCTCGGCCAGGATGGCCGCGTGACCGATGCGCGCGAGGGCACCGGATTCGGCGCTCGCGACGGTTTCGTCGAATCGCGAGGTCGTCGCGTGCTGCTCCACGACCCGGCGGTGTCGCAGCGCCGATCGGGATCGGTTGACCACCGTGGCACGCAGGTAGGCGAGCGCCTTGTCGGTGTCGTCGAGGCGATACCAGCGGCGGTGCAGTTCCACGTACGCGTCCGAGGCGATCTCTTCGGCTCGGCCGCGGTCGGCGAGCAGCAGCGTGGCCAGCCG
>DATCXD010000524.1:0-4205 GCA_036566005.1 Micromonosporaceae bacterium
CTGCCGCTGGCCGTTCTGGCCCGGCCACGCTGGGGGGCGTTCGTCGCCTGGCAACTCGCCGAGATCTGTTACTTCTTCGCGTTCAACGGCGAGTTGATGCGCGCGTCGGGAAAGCCGATCTTCCCGGAAGGGGTATTCATCATCGCCGCGCTGCTGCGCCTGATCGCGGTATGCGTGATGTGTGGCTTCATCGTGCGCGACATCATGCGGCCCGAACGCGATGTCGTCCGGCAGACCTACGACGGCGATCCGGACGGTGGGGTCTTCAACGACGCGCCGGATCGAGAGCCGGCCGGGGAGGTCACGTTCCACACGACGGCGTGATCGGCCGCCGGCCCGCGGCGCATAGCGCGGTTGCCCGTCGTGCGGTTGTCCGGTGCCCGGTGCCCGGTGCCCGGTGCCCGTCGTGCGGTCGAGCGTCGTGTGGTTGTCCGTCGTGCGGTTGAGCGCCCGTCAACCCAGATGCTCGCGCAGCATGGCGATGTCCGCGCGCTGCCCGTCGGCGCCGCCGGGAGTTTCGACCACGACCGGAGCGTTGGCCGCCCGGACGACCGCGCTGATGAGCTTCGGATCGATCTTGCCTCGGCCGAAATTGTCGTGCCGGTCTCGACCGGAGTCGAACGTGTCCTTCGAGTCGTTGGCGTGCACGAGGTCGATCCGGCCGGTGATCGCCTTCACCCGGTCAACCAGGTCGACCAACTCCTCGCCGCCGGCGTGTGCGTGGCAGGTGTCCAGGCAAAACCCGGCACCGAACTCGCCGACCTCGTCCCACAACCGGGCGATCTCGTCGAGGTGGCGCGCGCACGCGTTGTCGCCGCCCGCGGTGTTTTCGATCAGGATCGGCAGCGGGAAGCCGCCCGACTCCGCCGCCGTGCTGAATACCTTCCGCCAGTTGGCGAACCCAGCCGCCGGATCGTTGCCCTTGCCCACGAACCCGCCGTGCACGATCAGTCCCTTCGCGCCGAGGGCGGCGGCTCCGTCGGCATGCGACGCGAGCAGCTTCCGGCTCGGGATGCGGATGCGGTTGTTCAGCGTGGCGACGTTGATCAGATAGGGCGCGTGGACGTAGATGTCGACGTCGGCGGCCCGCAGTGTGTCGGCGTCGGGGCGCGGCGCCGGATTGTCGTAACCCTGCGGGTCGGTCAGGAAGAACTGGACGACCTCGGCTTCGCGGGCGGCCGCCTCGGCGATCGGGTCGGCGGAGTCGACATGGGCACCAATACGCATGAGTCGACCGTACGCCCCGAGGGTGACATCAAACGTTCGGTGACGATGCCGATACTCCTTGCGCGCTGGTCAACCCCGACCCGGCGCGGACGCGGTCGCGCAGTGTAAAGCCTCGATGCACAATCCGATACGACCGCGTCACTCGTGTCGCAAGCGAATCGTTGCACGGGTGGACGCCCGCCGCCGCGAGCGGGCGGCCGCAACGGAGGCGATCACATGACGTTATCGCTGCGACGCAGGTCGGCCCTGGTGCTGGCAGGTGTTGTCGCGACCGCCCCGCTGTGGCTCGCTGCGGCCGCGCACGCCGCCGACCAGGTAGTGACATTCAGTGGCAGGCCTGACTTCACCGAGTCGACCGTGTCGTGCCCGTCGACGCCGGACCGACCGACACTCTCGGTCAACCCCGGCCAGACGGTCGACTTCGTCAACCATCTCGGCGTCGCTGCGACGTTGATGTCGAGCACCGGTCATCAGGATCTCGGTAGAGGAGAAATGGTCCCGGTCACGTTTGCGGCAACGTCCGTACCCATCTCGATCGAGATGCTGCCGCACTGCCCGCTGGACGTCGGCGTACACGACGTGCTGATCGTGACCGTCCTGGCGCCGGCCGCCAGCCCGTCGGCGTCCGCAAGCGCGAGTGCGCCGGCCTCAGCCCCGCCGTCGCCGTCGGCGAGCCCGGGTCCAAGCCACACTGCGACCCCGCCCAAGCACCCCGGACCGACGAAACACACACCGAAGCATCGGGCCACGCCGAGCCGGTCGCCATTGGTATCCGGCGCCGGCAATGGCGCCGACGCGGACCCGGCCGGTCCGTCGGCCACCCTGGAGCCCGCCGGCGCGATGCTGTTCGGCGATCCGATCAGTGCGACGCCGACGTCACGCGGCGCCAGCGGGCTGCTCACGCTGATCGCGACCGTTTCGGTCGGTGGCGTGACCGCGGCGGTCATTCGCGCGATCGTCGCCCACCGCGCCACCAGATCGTTGATGGGCTAGCACGGCCGCCCGACACCGGCCGGTCGCCGGGCAGTCCGTTGGCCGTACCCGGAAATGGGCACTGAGCCGACCCGGCGTGGGCCGATTGGGCCGGACTGTGAAAAACCGGTATCCTGGCTGGGCTTGTCCCTCGACGCCGTGTTACGCGCGGCGACCGGGCGGACAGGCGACGCCAGACCTCCTGCCACGGACCGACCGTGGCCGCTTAGCCCAGAGGAGGTGAGCAAGTCTTGCGTCATTACGAGATCATGGTGATCCTCGACCCTAGTCTCGAGGAGCGCACGGTCGCCCCGTCTCTCGACACGTATCTGAACGTGATCCGCACCGCGGGTGGGTCGGTGGAAAAGCTCGACGTGTGGGGCCGCCGGCGCCTCGCGTACGAGATCCTGAAGAACACCGAGGGAATCTACGCCGTCATCGACCTGCAGGCGACGCCTGCGGCGGTGGCCGAACTTGACCGGCAGCTGCGACTCAACGAGTCCGTGCTGCGCACCAAGGTCATCCGGCCGGAAGTCCGTTAAGCAGCGGATGCGGGCAACCTTCCGGCTGCCCACCGGCTCCCCATCGGCCCGACGGTGTTCTGTCGCACCAGTGTGACAACGTTCCCGGAGAGCTGAAGTTTCGAGGAGTGACCTGGGTTCGCAAGTTAACCCGTTTCCGGCGTTAACAGTCGAGGAGTGACATGGCAGGGGATACCACCATCACGGTCATCGGCAATCTGACCGACGACCCTGAGCTGCGCTTCACCCCGTCGGGTGCGGCCGTGGCCAAGTTCCGCATCGCATCGACGCCGCGGTTTTTGGACAAGGCGTCCGGCGAATGGAAGGACGGCGAGCCGCTCTTCCTCTCCTGCAACGTGTGGCGTCAGGTCGCGGAGAACGTGGCCGAATCGCTGCAACGGGGCTCCCGGGTCATCGTCTCCGGGCGGCTGCGCATGCGGTCGTACGAGACTAAGGAAGGCGAGAAGCGCACCGTCATCGAGCTGGAAGTCGACGAGATCGGCGCTTCGCTGCGCTACGCGACAGCGAAGGTGCAGAGGATGTCGAGGTCCGGCGGCGGTGGTTACGGTGCGTCCGGCGGTAACAACTCGGGTGGTGGCGGCTTCGCCGCCGACGACCCGTGGGCGACCGCCGCGCCGGCCGCTGCGTCCTCGAGCGGTGGGGGCAACTTCGACGACGAGCCACCGTTCTAAAGCACATCTGGAGTTAGAGACATGGCGAAGGCTGCGGCCCTACGCAAACCGAAGAAGAAGGTGAATCCTCTCGACAAGGAGGGGATCGCCTACATCGACTACAAGGACGTCGCGCTCCTGCGCAAGTTCATCTCCGACCGGGGCAAGATCCGCGCCCGCCGGGTCACCGGAGTGAGCTCCCAGCAGCAGCGGCAGATCGCCAGCGCGGTGAAGAACGCGCGCGAAATGGCGCTCCTGCCGTACACGACGACGGCACGCTGAGGACGGGGATCGCTGTGAAGGTCATCCTCACTCAGGAAGTGTCGAAGCTCGGCACGCCCGGCGACGTCGTGGACGTCAAGCCCGGATACGGCCGCAACTATCTGCTCCCGGAGCGCCTCGCGATTGCGTGGACGAAGGGTGCGGAGAAGCAGATCGCGGTGATCAAGCGGGCTCGATCGGCCCGGGAGATCCGCGACCTCGGGCACGCGACCGAGGTCAAGGCCCAGCTCGAGGGTCTGCAGGTCACGCTGAAGGCGCGCGCCGGCGACGGTGGCCGCCTGTTCGGCTCGATCACGCCGACCGAGGTTGCGGCGGCCGTGAAGTCCGCGGGCGGACCGGAAATCGACCGGCGCCGCCTCGAGTTGCCCGGCCACATCAAGTCGACCGGAACCTACCGGATTCAGCTCAAGCTGCACCCGGAGGTCACCGCGAACTTCGACGTGAACGTGGTAGGAGCCAAGTAGTCCGCGGCTGAGTGGCTGGCATTCTGTTGGGGGCTGGCTTGCCCACGGCGACGGCAGGGCGTTTTAGG
>DATCXD010000528.1:0-13664 GCA_036566005.1 Micromonosporaceae bacterium
CGGCGGGCAGCTGCCGCACGGGGTCGGGCGGTGCTGGCCGAGCCAGCAATAATGATCGCTCCGAACATGATGATGAGGATCTCGGCCGGAGTCGTCGAGGGTGAGCGCGAAACCGGGGCGACGCCGACGGGGTGCCGACAATGGTGCGTGTCGTGTCTCTTCGATCCTGTGCGCGAGACGAGGAGCATCGCGCTGCGCGAAGCTTGCTAGTCGCATGTGCGGCCGAGGGCGTCCCGCCAGAGTGTGAACGATGGGCGGGGCGCCCTCGGCTCCAGTGGTTAGCCGTTCTTATCGGGTTCGCGTACTCCGAGCTTGGCCAGGCCACGGCTGACGATGTACGCGGCGGCCACGATGCTGGCGAACAGCCAGCCTTGCTGGTGGCCGAGCGTGTCGTCGCTATCCACGTAGGTGGCGATGAGGATGGCGACGATCAGAGCCACCGCCACGTACATTTCGCTGGTTTTGAAACCGTTTTTGGCCTCGGTGTAGTCACCCATTGCTGTACTTCTCGTATCGACCCTTGTATCGGCGCGGATTGCACCCGGTGCGGGACTCGATGCGGCTGTCATGTCACTCTCCATTCGTGTTGGCATTGATGAGGCGGTCAACGCGACCGGTCTGTCGATGGTTGACCACTGTGCGGGCGTCATGCGCGGGCGGCGGCCACGTGTCCCGTGTCGCCGCCACGGCATGGTCAGGGCCGTTCGTCTTCGGGCATGCCCTCGGTTTCGATGCGTTCCTTACGCACCTGGCCACGAACGGTCTCTTCCTGGGCTTCGGTCTCTTTGCTCAGCCGTACCCGCTCGACCGGGACCGTCTCGGTCGCGGCCACTGGCCGCTCCTCATGCAGGACAACTTCGTGTTCCTCTTCGGAGATTTCCGGCCCTGCAGTTGCGCGGTCGATGTTCTCGTCGGTGATCGGCTCGCGCTCGACCCGGACTTTCTCCTTGCGCACCGGCACGGTCCGCTGTTCCTCTTCGGTGACGACGTACTTGCGTAGGTGCACCCGGCCGGTCTCGCGGGTTTCCTTGCCGACCCGCAGCCGTTCCTCTGAGCGGGTCATCGCATCGTCGGTGGTGGGTCCGGATGTATCGCGTCCGACGCTGCCTGGCGCATCCATGCCGATCCGGCCGAACGGCATGCCGTAGTACTGGTACAGCCGAACTTCCTCCTCCTCGGAGAGGCGACCGCCGGCCTCCGTGTCAACGTTTGGCGCGTCCTTGATCTTCTCCTTCTCGAACGGCACCGTGACCTCGTCGCCCTGCAGCTCTGCGGGCTCCAAGGGAACAAAGCTCTCCTTGGTTCCGAACAGGCCGGTCTGCACAGTCATCCACTCAGGTCGCCCTGTCGCGTCGTCGACGAAGATGTGGCCAATCTTGCCCAACTTTTTATGCGAGCTGTCGTACGCGGTCTGGCCGAGTACGGCGGGGATTGCATCTCTGGTGATCAATTCTGCTCGCCTCCTTTCGTTCGGGCCCGTATACCCATCGCGGTCAGCGTCATTCACCCCTATTGAGATTTTTTGCGGTTTTGATTCTGATGCATCCTGGTATGCTCGCGAGTGGCCGTATTCCTCGCAAGCCGCACTATGGGGCAGATACCTCCCCCTTTGGCGCCATAGGCAACGTGCGGCCGGTCGTGTCGGACACCTCCGGGGCGGAAGCGGTAGAGGCTGGGTCTTCTCGTCTCAAGGCGTGCCACGACTGCGGCATTTGCAACGACCGGTCACCCGCCGTGAGAGGCCGGTTCAACAGATGCTTGACGCTTAGCACCTCGGTGATCACCAAGCCACTCATGCGGCGAACTGTCGCGTCACTGGGCGATCAATAGTTGCGGGATCCCGGTCAGGCACGAGGATCGGGCGCGCCCCACGCCAGGTCCCGTCAGTGCCCCGCGTCTCCAGTTCAGGTCGATGCGCGGACACAGGTCGTCAACCGCGGCCAAGGCAAGTCTTGCTCGAGCGTGGCCGGTTGCCCTCGATCAGACCTCGTCGGGACGTCATCGTCGCCTTTCAGCCTGGCGGAGCATTGCGTCTTGTTCGGGGTCGGGCAAGAGTTCCCGGACCTCCTGTGCACAGCGGCAGGCAACGGCTGTCTTGGCAGCCCACGCCAACGCCTCCTCGCGCGATGGCACATCGACGACACAAAACCCGCCGATGACCTCCTTGGTCTCGGGGTACGGGCCGTCTATGACCGTCCCGTCCGTGGCCACAACGCTCGCCATCTGGCTTGCCAATCCGCCGTCGAAAACCCACACGCCAGCGTTCACGGCTTCCTGCAACACCTCGTGCGCGGCCCTGGCCACGTCGGGAAAGTCGTCGTCGGGGATATGGTCCATCGCACCGTCATCGAACGAGATCAGGTATCGGGTCATCTCATGACTCCCTTGTCCCGGCGACATCCTCCGGCCGCTTCTCACCTCTGCTACGAACGCGTCGCTTCGGATCCGACACTCTGCCGGCAGAAAATCTCACGGGACCTCCGCCGTCCTATCCCCGCGGACGTCATGTGACCCCTGTTCGCGGGCGATGTCGGTGTCGGACGCCAACCTGAGTTCCACTGCGTCGTCGGACTGCGCCATGATCGCGGTGAAGAAGAATTGGAGCCAGCCCTGGATGTGCTCGAATAGCCAGCGGGCGGCGTCGCCTTCGGCCGGGCGCACGATCTCTGGCAGTACGTGTGCGGAGGTATCCATCGTCAGTGGTGGTGGCCCTCGCGGCCGAGGGTCTCCACCGGGGTGACGCCGGGGCGGGTCCACTGCGGAACGGGCCGGCTGGTCGGGCCCCAGGTAGCGACACCATCGGCGTCCGAGCGCCAGTACCAGCAGATCGGCGAGCCGTGCCCACCGACCGGCGAGTCGGCCCGCGGGGCTTCGGGCCAGCCCTCGGGGTTGTCCTCCCACGCCTCGCGGCGGCCATAGGGTGTCATGTCTAGCAGGCCCAACGACCCGTTGACCGGCTCGTTGCCGCGGCCGGTCGTGGAGTAGGTGAGGAACACGCGGTCGCCGTCGCGCAGGAAGCAGGTGATGGAACCCATGCTGCCTCCGACCGGTGCGGCCACGCCGCGCACGGAGTACCAGGGTTGGGTGTAACCCATGAACTCGACGTAGGCAGCCACCTCGTCCCATGGGCCTGAGGTCAGGATGGCGAACGACACGCCCCGGGCGTTGAGGTAGACGTCGTCCCGCACGTGCCAGGCCGTGGTGGTGCAACCCTCGCACTGCCCCTGGTGCGGCGCGCCGTCGTACCACATGTGCTTGTAGACCACGAGCTCGTCGCGGCCCTGGAACAGGTCCAGGAACGGGACCGGGCCGTCGGGTCCGACGACCTCGACCATGCCGTCGAGTTCCACCATCGGCAGCCGGCGGCGGGCCGCGGCGATCGCGTCGCCCTCGCGGGTGTGGGCCTTCTCGCGGACCAGGAGCTCGTCACGGGCGGCCTGCCAGGTGGCCAGGTCGACCACGGGCGGACGCCCGGGCAGCGCGGTGTTCGGATCGTCCGGCGTGGTCGTCATGGTGTCCTCCATGGTGTCTCGTGCCGGCCTGTGTGCAACGTCCTACACCGGCAGAATAGAAGCGTGGTCCGTCCGAAACTCGTCGTTGCGGGCTTCGGCCGAGCCGACATGCACCACGTGGGCCTCACAGCTCACCGACGCGCTCGTAGATAATGCATTGATGCCGATCGCCCGCCTTTCGCTGGTCGTGCTCGATTGCCCGGACCCGTGGGCATTGGCTCCGTTCTACGAGCGCCTGACCGGTATGAACAAGACGCAAGAGGGTCCGACCTACGTTGTCATCGGCCATTCGCCCGACACCGGGATCGCCTTTCAGAAGGTGGCCAACTACCGAAGACCACAGTGGCCGGATCCGGAGTTCCCACAGCAGTCACACCTCGACCTTGAGGTCGACGATCTCGCCGCAGCGCACGACCAGGTCTTGGCGATAGGGGCGACGCTCCTTCACGACGGTGCGCCTCGATACCAGGTGTTCGCTGACCCGGTCGGCCATCCGTTCTGTTTGTGCGCGAGCTAAAGCGCGGACGAGCGTGCTTAGCGGCGAGATCGAGATCGAAGGGAGCCAGGCCGCGCACCGGATTGAATTCGGCGGCCACCGCTCGTGCGGCGCCATGGCTCATCGATGCCCAGCGTCGTACCAGAGTGGTGTCCGCCGGTCGGTGGCATGGGCGGCTGCGCGCCGCTTGTGCCGTGCGTCATTCGCGCATCAGCATCAGCGCGGCTTCGCGTTCGAGGTCCATATACGGCTCGCCGCTGACGTCGATAGCGATCAGGTTGATCGTGCCGCCGGAGAACGGATAGGGGGACTGGCCCGGGTAGTCCTCGGTGATTGCCTCGCCGGGGTCTCGGCCCACATACAGGCCCGCACCCGCGATGGCGAACGCACCCAGCTGGGTCTTGATCCGGCCTTCTCCTACCTTGCGGTCGGCATGGTAGAGCGACAGGGTCCCTCTGGCTTCGAACGGCGCCCAATCCGGGTCGGAGTCGCGGATGTCGACGTTGATCGTCCCAGCGAACGGCTTTGCCATTTTCGTTCCTCAATTCGGGTCGCCTCCGACGATACGAGGGTTTATGCACGATCAAGTCGGTATTGAGCGATATCTGAGGTTGATCGTGAGGCGACAATGCAGGCCGATAATGTGCCCGTCACCCGCCGCGGCGCCCTGCTGCGGGTGATGTCCGAACGGTGACGACCTTTGGCTCAGCAAGAGGGTGCCGCCGGGCGCCGACGTGGGGCGGTTGTGCGGTACGCGACTCGCGACTAGTGCTCCGCATCCCTCGTTCGAAAATCGGGCATTCCCATGAGTCTCCTGTGGACATACTGTGTGACCGGGCACACATCGACGAGATTCCGTATCAGCCAGTCGAAAGGCAGTCAGTGGTGGCGACGCGATTCGGCGAAGGGTGCCCAGGACCCGAAACCTCAAGAGGGGACAGGGAATGAATCCCGATAGCCGTCAGACTCACGGTAAACGCAGGCGTACGTGGATGCGCCTCGCCGGCATCAGCGTGCTGATCACGACTGTTGGCATCGTCGCGAGCGCGTCCCAGGCTGGAGCAGATCCGGTGACACCGAAGCACTTCCAGCCGGCGCCCGCCGGATCCACCGTCCAACATCTACCACTTGGCGTGAGCAATGCGCCGGTCACGGTCATGGTGCAGATGGCCGGCGATCCGGTGACCGTCGCCGACGCAGCCACGCCGCTCACCGGCACGCAGCGTTCCAGCCGTCGCGCACAGCTGCGCCAGCAGCAGACGTCGGCTACGCCGACCATCCGCGCGCGCGGTGGCCAGGTGCTCGGCACGTATCAGCTGGCGTACAACGGGATAAAGGTAAGGATCGCCGTGAACAAGGTTGACTCGCTGCGGTCGATCCCGAACGTCGTCGGCGTGCACCGCGTGCAGTTGATGACGCCCGACAATATTCACGGTGTGCCGCTCATCGGTGCGCCGGCCGTGTGGGCCGGGCTGAACGGCTTCCACGGCGAGGGCGTGAAGATCGCCGTGATCGACACCGGCATCGACTGGACGCACGCCGATTTCGGTGGCGCCGGCACCGCACAGGCGTACACCGATGCGCACGCCCACGAGACCGAACCAGCCGATCCGGCGTTCTTCGGCCCGAATGCGCCCAAAGTCAAAGGCGGCATCGACCTGGTCGGCGACAGCTACAACGCAGACCCGTCAAGCCCGGACTTCCAGCCGGTAGCGCACCCGGACCCGAACCCGCTGGACTGTTTCGGTCACGGCACCCACGTCGCTGGCACCGCGACCGGCTTCGGCGTGCTGGCCAACGGCCAGACGTACACGGGCCCCTACAACGAGACCACGGTAAGCGGCAACTCGTGGCTGGTCGGCCCAGGCGTGGCGCCGAAGGCTGATCTCTATTCGATCCGCGTGTTCGGCTGCGAGGGCTCGACGGACGTGACCGTCGACGCCATCGAGTGGGCCGTCGACCACGACATGGACGTCATCAACATGTCGCTCGGCTCGCCGTTCGGCGACGCCGATGACCCGAGCGCCGTGGCCTCGAACAACGCCGCCAAGGACGGCGTCATCGTCGTCGCGTCGGCCGGCAACAATGGCCAGAACCCATACGTGACCGGCGCACCGGCTTCCGGTGCCGATGTGATCAGCGTCGCGGCAAGCGACCCGACGCCGGGCTTCCCCGGCGCGAACGTCGCGCTGTCCACCGGCGCAAGCTCGACCGCAATCAACGCGAACGGCGCCTCGTTCGCCGACGGCACGACGCTGCCGGTGAAGGTGCTGCGCAACGCGAATGGCTCGATCTCGCTGGGCTGTGACGCGAACGCGTACACGAACGCCGGCGTGACGGGGAAGATCGTCGTGACGGCCCGTGGCACCTGTGCCCGGGTGGCCCGCGCGATCTTCGGCGAGCAGGCCGGCGCGGCGGCGGTTGTCATGGTCAACAGCGACAACTCGCTGCCACCGTTCGAAGGCCCGATCACCAGCAATCCAGACAACGGCCAGCCGTTCAATGTCACGATCCCGTTCCTCGGCGTGACGTTGGCCGACGGTGCGAAGTGGAGCGCCGCGGACGGCGGCACTGCCACGCTGACCGCTCAGGACATCGCGAACCCGGGCTTCCTGGCGCCGGCGTCGTTTACCTCAGGCGGCGCGCGCACCGGTGACAGCTGGCTCAAGCCGGATGTCACCGCGCCGGGCGTCAGCATCATCTCCGCCGGCATCGGCACTGGTAACAACTTTGCCGTGATGTCCGGAACGTCGATGGCTTCCCCGCATACCGCTGGCATGGCCGCGCTGGTCCGCCAGGCGCACCCGTCCTGGAAGAAGGTCGCGTACTGGAAGGCCGCGATCGTCAATACGGCCGACCCGAGCAAGGTCGCCGGCTACTCCACCCGGGTGGCGGGCTCCGGCCTTATCCAAGCGCCCGGCGCGACGCAGACCCAGGTGGTGGCGCTCGGAGACACCGGCACTGCGACGCTGAACTATGGCTTCGCCGAGCTGGGCCGGAACCTGTCCAAGACGAAGACGGTCAAGCTGCGCAACTTCGGAACATCGGCGGTCACGTTCAACGTGTCCACCGCGCGCGATGCCGGCGACCCGCACTCGGTGGGGCTGGGCACCTCCCAGGTCACTGTGCCCGCCCATAGCGAACGGTCGGTGAGCGTCGCGCTGTCCGTGCCGGCCGCGACCGGCGGCAGTTCGGCGGCGTTCAGCGACGTTTCCGGCCTGGTCACGTTTACACCGACGGGCGGCGCAAACGGCGGCGTAACGCTGAGCGTGCCGTACTACCTGGTTCCGCAGGCGACGTCGAACGTCTCCACCAGCATCAACGCCGGTACCCTCGGCAAGACGGGTAGTGCGACCGCGACGGTGACCAACCGCAACGGCGTGATCGCCGGCGCCGCGGACTGGTACGCCTGGGGCCTGTCCGATGGTACGGACAAGGGCCTCGACTCCGACGACGTACGCAACGTCGGCGTGCAGGCGTTCCCTGGTGTCCTCGCGTTCGCGATCTCGACCCAGCACCGGTGGTCCAACGCCGGCATGGACGAGTTCGATATCGACGTGGACGTCAACGGCGACGGAGTCGACGACTACGACGTCGTCGGCGCGGACCTTGGTGCGCTCACGGCCGGCACCTCGAACGGCCAGATGGCCGTCGCCGTATTCGACTTGCGCACCAGCGCCGGAAGCATCCAGTTCCTCGCGGATGCGCCGACCGACAGCAGCACAATCGTGCTGCGGGTGAACATTTCGCAGCTGTGTGTGGCCGGTTCGCCATGCTTGTCGGCGAGCAACCCTCGGTTCACGTACCACGCGGTCGCGTTCGGGCTGACGGACAACACGATGGATACGGTGGACGGCACGGCGTCGTTCAACGCATTCTCGCCGGCCATCAGCACGGGCATGTTCGACGTCGTGGCGCCGAACGCTTCGACGACCGAGACGGTCTCGGTCAACAAGGCGGAGTGGGCGACGACACCGGCTCTCGGCCTCATGATCGTCAGTCACGACAACCGCAGCGCCGATGAGGCGCAAACCGTCAAGGTCTCGGTGAAACTGCCCTGACCTGGCGTCGCGGTCCGCACCCGGCGAAGTTGGCGGGTGCGGACCGCGGCTACGCCCGTCATTCCAAACGCCCACCCGATCCTCGCCGGCGTCATCGCCGGCCGGTGAATCGTCGTGTCCAGAACGGTGTCTTCGGTCATGCCGCGCGTGTTAAGTTCCGTTCCGGACGTTCTGCTTCCGGATCGTGTGGATGTGGATTGCTCGAAATGCCGATGGCCTGGACATGGTGAAGCCCGATGTGAGCCCGACGGCACGGGCGCTGCTGGCCCTTGAACTGGTCCAGAGCAGCCCGGGCATGAGCGCGGACCGGCTCGCCGGCAAGCTCGGCGTTTCGGAGCGGGCGGCCCGGCGGTATGTCGGCATCCTACGCGAGGCCGGCATCCCGATCGAGTCGACCCGTGGACCGTACGGCGGCTACCGCCTGGGCCGCGGCCTCCGGCTTCCGCCCCTGATGTTCAGTGCCGCCGAGGCCCTAGGCCTGGTCATGGCCGTGCTCGACGGCCACCACGACGTGAGCGATTCCACCGATCCGGTCGGCAACGCGCTCGGCAAGATCATGCGGGCACTCCCAGAGCCGGTGGCCGCGCAGGCCGAGGCCGTCCGTCGGACCACGGCGCCCGCTCCCGACCGGAGCGCCGCCCGACCCGATCCCGGAACCACGACCGCGCTCGTACAGGCGTGCTCGACCCATCGTCGGGTGCGGCTCGACTACCGTTCCGAGGCTGGATCGGAGTGGGTCACAGACGTCGATCCGTGGGCCGTCGTCGTACGCCACGGTCGGTGGTACCTGCTGTGTCAGACTCACCGGTCGCACACCACGGCCACGCGGGCCTACCGGATCGACCGGGTTCGCTCCGTGGAGATGCTCGCCGACACATTCATCCCGCCCACCGATCTCGACCCCGTCGCCGTGCTCGAGGAGCATCTCGCCATCGGATGGGAGTACGACGTCGAGGTCGTCATCGACGCCCCGGTGGACAGGATCGTGCGTCGCTTCCCGCGCGCTCTCGGACGGCTTGAGCAACTCGATGTCGGGACCACTCGCCTCACCGGCAGCACCGGCAACCCGGTGTGGTACGCCGAGCAGCTCGTGATTCTTCCGGCGACGTACCGGATTGTGAAGTGTCCGGAGCTTCAGAATGCCGCGCGCGTGCTCGGGCAGCGGTTGCTGGGCGCGAGTGAGAACCCAAGTCAATCGTCGCGCGGCGACGAGGACTAGCCCGGTTAGCGTGAACCCGCTTTGAACTGCGTATGGAGGCCCGCGGTCGTCAGGGCGCCGGCGAGCTTCGGCGCCAGTGACTTCACGTACGTCGCGGTGAGATGCGAACCCTGCCGGTAGACGAGCACGTTGCCGATGACCGTCGGGCACGTCGGCGTCGCACAGATTGAGCTGAAGAGGTCGATCATCTTCACCTTCGGTGCGCCGGACACCGCGAGCAGTTGCGTCAGGTACGCGGCATCGGTCAGGTGCACATTACTGCTGTACGTGCACGCCGACAGGTGGGTGCGGTGCTGGTCGACGCATTGGTCGACGTTGAGCCCGGGGTGCGGGTTGTTGGCCAGCACGATGACCTTGGTGCCGACACGATCGAGCGCGGCCCACGACGTACGCATGCCGGCGGCCATGGCGTCGGTCGATGCGTGGCCGGATGAGTCCGCCGCCACGCCGTTGACCTGCGAGGTCACGACATACGCCGGCCGGTCCGCGACCAGCTTCGCGAGCAGGTTCTTGTTCCACTGCGTGCACGAGGTGTAGGGCTTACTCGCGTCGAGCCCGACGATGCTGGTGGCCGAGGTGAACGCGCAGGCTCCCTTGACCGCGATCGAGAGCTTCCAGTTGTTCTGCTCGGCCAGCGTCTTGAAGGCCGGGAACCACTCGTCCATCTTCGAGTCGCCGACCAGCACGACCTCCGTTGCCGATTTCGTGTTGCCGTATGTGCACCAGAGCACCTCGGAGGAGACCTCGTTCTGGAAGCATCCGTCGGGCGTGGTGACCGGGATGTCCTTCCTCGCCTTCAGCGGATCGGGGGTGATGAAGTCGGCGCGATCGGGAACCGGGCCGGCCGACGCGCCGCCGGACGAAGTGGCGAGGGCGGCGGCTCCCGCCGCCGGCCGACCGGAGCCGGCCGTGCCGCCCGTCGAGAGGCTGACGACCAACACGAGGGCCAGGCCGGCGCAGACCCCGGCCAGGCTGAAGTTGCCGCCCAGACTCAGCGCGAATCGTGGCGACGTCGACACGCTCCGGGAATACCGCAACGGATTCTCGACCAAGTGGTACGTCAGCCACGCCGGAATCGCTGACGCGAGGACGATGGCGAGGCCGCGCTCGACCGACAGGCCGTTCCAATGAGCCGTTGCGATCGCGATCATCGGCCAATGCCAGAGATACAGCGAATACGACAGATCGCCGACGACGCGGAACGGACGTGTGCCCAGAATCGCGATCGGGCCGCGTGGGCCGGCGGCGGCTCCGGCAGCGATCACCGACGCCGCACCGAGGACCGGCATGGCGGCGGCGTATCCCGGCCAGGATGTGACAGCGCTGAACGCCACTGCCGACGCGACGATCGCGGCCAGTCCGGACCAGCCGATGATCATGGCAATTGTCCTGGGTATGCGTTCAACCAGCGTCGCGGCCAGAGCGACGCCCGCCCCGACCGCTAGCTCCCACATGCGGGTGGTGGACACGAAGAACGCGCGGCCCGGATCACTCGCCGTGTAGAGCACCGACCAGATGAACGACGGCACCCCGACGATGGCCAACCCGATCCACAATGTCGTTCGTACACGTCGGCGCCACGCCTTGGCGACCAGAATCGCGAGCAGTATCAGCAACGGCCATATGAGGTAGAACTGCTCTTCAACGGCCAGCGACCAGAAATGCTGGACCGGTGACGGCGGCGTATCTTGCGCGAGATAGTCGACCGCTCGGTCGGCGAGCCGCCAGTTGATCACGTACGTCGCGGCGCTGACGATGTCTCCACCGATGTCTTGCCACCGCACCCGGGGTACGAACATCCAGACCGCGACCGCTGTCGCGATAAGGACGACCGCCGCCGCGGGCAGGATCCGCTTGGCGCGCCGAGCGTAGAAAGCCGTCAACGAGATGCGCCCGCTGCGGTCGATCTCGGACAGCAACTGTCCGGTGATCAGATAACCGGAGATGACAAAGAAGACGTCGACACCGAGGAAGCCCGCGGGCACGAGTCGCACCCCGGCGTGATATAGCAGCACGAGGCCGACCGCGACGGCGCGGAGGCCAGCAACATCGCCCCGGAACCGGTCGGATGTTGGGCCTCCCCGCGGCCGTCGATGGCGCGGCGCCGGCGCAGGCGGCATCATGATCTCGTCGGCAGGCCCGCGCCGTCGGTCGGTGGCGAGGCGTCCGCCGGTCCGACTCGATGTGGGCTGCGAGGGAATCAATCAGTGTCCTCCCGACAGGCTGCGGCCTGAAGGAGGCTACTGCGTGACGCAGCCGCAATGACGCTCACCCCCTACCGTACCGACGCACCTCGCCAGGTTCCGGCGATACGCGGTCGAAGCGGGCCGTGAGTGGAGGTGCGTAGCTAGATCGGCAAAGAGTTACGCCGCAACCGGAACGCGGTGCTCGGTCGCCGTCGTGCTCACGTTGGCAACCTGTGCGGCGGCCCGCCACAGCGCGCCAGCGAGCAGGACGAGACTGACAAACATCAGGACACCATGGGCGATGCGTACCGACGGAGATGCGTAGAACTGCGGCAGGAACAGCACCAATGCGACCGCGAACGGGATGCCGACCCACCGTGGCAGCACCGCGGCACGCCACAAGGCCACGGCCGCGAGGATAGCGCCGATCGCCAACACGACCAGGCCGGCGCCGAACGTGCTCAACGCGACGGGCTGGGTCCGTACGGCGTCGACGAGCCCGACCACATTCGACTGACTGCCGTGTGGCCCGGCGATCGCGTGCAGGCCGAAATCCTCGGAACCGTAGTACGGAAGGCAAAGGGCGGCACCGATCCACACCGCCACCGTCGCGGCGAGTGTAAGACCGGCCGGCCGCGTGCGCCCGACCACGCCGGTGATGGCGAGCAGCCCGAGCGGCAGCAGCACGAAGCCGACCATGGCGAACAAGTGAGAGGCGACCCAGGCGTTCGAGCCCATTGACGTGGTCGCACCGGCCGCCGTCGTCTCGTCGTGATACGGGCGCACCGCCGGATAGGCGAGGAACAGCGCACCGGCCGCGGCGAGTGCGACCGCGCCAGCGCGGGTGCGTGCGGGTGAAGCAGACATGATGTGGTCCTCCCGAGAAGTCAAATACGTCAACGTAGGGATGTGAGGTACATATCGATGAGGTGCTCATACGTCTCCGCCGGGTCTTCGGCGAGGCCGAATCCGCCCGAAGACTCGATCGC
This sequence comes from Micromonosporaceae bacterium, assembly GCA_036566005.1. Classification (GTDB taxonomy): domain Bacteria; phylum Actinomycetota; class Actinomycetes; order Mycobacteriales; family Micromonosporaceae; genus DASQPR01. The sequence continues at coordinate 12,464 of DATCXD010000528.1, forward strand.
AGCGAAGCCGTAAACGATCACGCGCAGACACCTTGTGGCGTGCACGGCGGCCGGTCCGCTCAGGTCGTACCCCCGCAATACCGCCAGGAACACGCGCAGGAACTTCTCCGCGGGCTCAGCCAGCGCCGGGTCGTGCACCGGATCGGCTGGCACGGCCGCATACCGATGGGGATGCGCGACCGTGTACTCACGCATACGGCGCATCAGGCTGGCCACCGCATCGTCGCGGCTGCGGCCGACGACAGCGTCCGTAGCGACCGCGGTCATCTCCGTGAGCACCCGGGCCGCCACCCGGGCTCGGAGATGAGCCAGCCCGGCAACGTGCTGATACAGCGACGGCGTCGCGACACCGACGCGCGCCGCGACGGTTGCCAGAGTCAACGCCCGTGGGCCGCTCTCGTCCACGACGGCGAGCGCCGCGTCGACGACGGCGTCCCCGTTCAAGCCAACCCTAGGCATGGCTATGATCCATAGGCAAAAACCTAATGCAATTAGGGTACGACGTCAACCCGTCCGCCCTGGACGGCGTCGCAGCTCACATTGACGGCCTGCCAACCCGACGACGGCGGGCTCCGATGCAACCGAATCGATCGCCGACGCCGTCTTCGTGGTGAGTCGCGACCAAGGGAGCTGGCGAATGAAGGCTGACCAGGAGGAGTACGTCCAGTACGTCACGGCCCGAATACCGGCGCTGCGACGGCTCGCGTTCCACCTCTGCGGCGACGAGCACCGGGCGGACGACGTTGTCCAGGAGTCGATCACCAAGCTGTACGTGCACTGGAAGCGTGCTAGCCAGGCCGCGAACCTCGACGCGTACGTGCGGGCCATCCTCGTCCGAAGTTTCCTCGACGAGAAGCGGCGGGGCTGGTCGCGGGTCACGCAGATGGCGTCGACGCCGGAGCGCACCGCGGTCGACGGACCGTCGGTGGAGGACCGGGTGGTGGTACGGGCCGCGTTGGACCGGTTGCCGCGCCGGCAACGCGCGACGCTCGTCCTGCGCTTCCTGTGTGATCTCTCGGTCGCCGACGCGGCGGAGGTCCTGAACTGTTCGCCCGCGACCGTGAAAACCCAGACGTTCCATGGTCTTGCGACGCTGCGCCGGCTGCTCGGCGAACCGGCGTACGTCGCGCTTCTTGAAGGGCAATGACATGACATTTCATGATGACGATGGCCATCACCTTCTCGCGCCGCTGGCGTTGGA
>DATCXD010000534.1:0-3691 GCA_036566005.1 Micromonosporaceae bacterium
ACCTCCTCAACGACACGTGGGCGGGCGCCGACCCCGCGCTGGCCACGGTGGCCGCCGAGACCGGTGCGGCGATCGTGTGCTCGCACGCCGGCGGGCTGGTGCCGCGAACCCGGCCTCACCGGATCGCGTTCGACGATGTCGTGGCGGATGTGATCAGCACGGTGACCGGCCTCGCGGAACGGGCGTTGTCCCTCGGCGCACGAGCCGACGGCATCCTCATCGACCCGGCGCACGACTTCGGTAAGAACACCCGACATTCGCTGGAGATCACCCGACGGCTGGACGAACTCGTCGCCACCGGCTGGCCGGTGCTCGTCGCCCTGTCCAACAAGGACTTCGTCGGCGAAACGCTCGACGTAACGCTGGATCAGCGGCTCGACGGGACGCTCGCGGCGACGAGCGTCTCAGCCTGGCTCGGTGCCCGTGTCTTCCGCGCCCACCAGGTGCGGCAGACGCGCCAGGTCCTCGACATGGTCGCGTCGATCCGCGGCGACCGTCCGCCGGCCGTCGCCCGCCGAGGCCTGGCTTAGCGTGCACCGCGGCCGATGATCCACTGCCGTGGACGATGAGCGTCGCGGCGACGACTGTTCAGCGGCGACGACCCAGATCGTCCACTGGGACGGATCTTGTGAGCCGGGCCCGGCGAGTGCTCGCGGATCGGTCAGACTTGCGGCCGAAAGAGGGATGCGTCCGCAGAGCGGGATTGGATGCGTCCCGTGGATCACACCTGGCGCCTGGCGCGAGACTTGACGTATAAGGCGACGTACGCTTCATGACGCACATCCGTCCCTTGAGGGAGGTCCCGTACGGTGACCAAGCAGGTCCGCCAACTGGATCGCGTGGTGATCCGCTTCGCTGGTGACTCCGGCGACGGTATGCAACTCACCGGAGATCGCTTTACATCCGAGACCGCTCAGCTGGGCAATGACATCTCGACGCTGCCCAACTTCCCGGCCGAGATCCGTGCACCGGCCGGCACGCTCCCCGGTGTCTCCAGCTTCCAGGTGCACTTCGCCGACTACGACATCCTGACGCCGGGCGACGCGCCGAACGTCCTCGTCGCCATGAACCCGGCGGCGCTGAAGGCGAATCTCGCCGACCTCCCCCGCGGTGCCGAGATCATCGTCAATACGGACGAATTCACCAAGCGCGCCCTGGCCAAGGTCGGCTACACCGAGAGTCCGCTCGAAGATGGCACGCTTGACGGTTACGCACTGCATCCGGTCGGCCTCACGAGCATGACGATCAAGGCGCTCGAGTCCCTGAACGTCTCCAAGAAGGACGCCGAGCGAGCGAAGAACATGTTCGCCCTCGGTCTGCTGTCCTGGCTCTATTCGCGACCGTACGAGTCGACGCTCAAGTTCCTCGCGCGCAAGTTCGCCGCCAAGCCGGACCTGGTCGCCGCGAACACCGCCGCGTTCAACGCGGGCTGGAACTTCGGCGAGACGACCGAAGACTTCGCCGTGCGATACGAGGTCAAGCCGGCCAGCATGCCGCCCGGCCAATACCGCAACATCACCGGCAACACGGCCCTCGCGCTTGGCCTCGTCGCCGCGTCGGTGCGCTCGAAGCTGCCGATGGTGCTCGGTGCCTACCCGATCACGCCGGCTTCTGACGTGCTGCACGAGCTGGCCAAGCACAAGCGCTTCGGGATCACGACCGTGCAGGCCGAAGATGAGATCGCGGCGATCGGTGTCGCGCTTGGCGCCTCGTACGGCGGATCGATCGGTGTGACCTGCACCAGCGGACCGGGTGTGGCCCTCAAGAGCGAAACCATCTCGCTGGCCGTGGCCCTTGAATTGCCGCTACTGATCATCGACGTGCAGCGGGCCGGACCGTCCACCGGCATGCCGACCAAGACCGAGCAGGCCGACCTGCTGATGGCCCTGTACGGCCGGCACGGCGAGGCACCGGTCGTGGTGATCGCGGCCAGGTCGCCATCGGACTGCTTCTACGCGGCGATCGACGCGGCCCGCATCGCGATGACCTACCGGACGCCGGTGTTCCTGCTGTCCGACGGGTACATCGCCAACGGCTCCGAGCCGTGGCTGCTGCCGGAGGTGTCGAGCCTGCCGAGCATCGAGGTCGAGTTCGCCAAGGAGCCGAACTCGCCGGACGGCACGAAGTTCCTGCCCTACCTGCGGGATCCGGCCACCATGGCCCGGCCGTGGGCGGTTCCCGGCACGCCCGGTCTGGAGCACCGCATCGGCGGTCTGGAGAAGGCCGACATCACCGGTGACATCTCCTACGACCCGACGAACCATGACTTCATGGTCCGGACCCGGGCCGCGCGTATCGAGGCCATCGACGTCCCGGACATCGAGGTCGAGGATCCGGACGGCGACGCGAGGGTGCTCGTACTCGGGTGGGGATCGACGTACGGCCCGATCGGTGCCGCCTGCCGGACGCTGCGGCAACGGGGCATCTCGATCGCGCAGGCGCACCTACGCAACCTGAACCCGATGCCTCGTAACCTTGAATCGGTGCTCCGCTCCTACGACAAGGTCGTCGTGCCGGAGATGAACCTCGGCCAGCTGGCCACGGTGCTCCGGTCCAAGTTCTTGGTCGACGTCATCAGCTACAACCAGGTGCGCGGCCTGCCGTTCACGTCGACCGAGTTGCAGACGATGTTGGAGGGCGTGGTGGACAGCAATGGCTGAGAACGTGCCCCTGCGGCTGACCGCAAAGGATTTCAAGAGCGACCAGGAAGTGCGCTGGTGCCCCGGGTGCGGTGACTACGCGATCCTGGCCGCGTTGCAGTCGTTCATGCCGGAACTCGGTATCGCCCGCGAGAACACCGTATTCATCTCCGGCATCGGCTGCTCAAGCCGCTTCCCGTACTACATGAACACGTACGGAGTGCACTCGATTCACGGGCGCGCGCCGGCCATCGCGACCGGGCTCGCCGTTTCGCGACCGGACCTGTCGGTCTGGGTCGTCACCGGTGACGGCGATGCGCTGTCGATCGGCGGGAACCACCTGATCCATGCGCTGCGCCGCAACGTCAACGTGAAGATCCTGCTGTTCAACAACCGGATCTACGGCCTGACCAAGGGCCAATACTCGCCGACCAGCGAAATCGGCAAGGTCACCAAGTCGACGCCGGTCGGTTCGGCCGACGCACCGTTCAACCCGTTGTCGCTCGCGCTCGGCGCCGAGGCGTCCTTCGTCGCGCGGACCATCGACTCGGACCGCAAGCACCTCATGTCGGTGCTGCGGGCGGCGGCCGCCCACGAAGGCTCGGCGTTCGTGGAGATCTACCAGAACTGCAACATCTTCAACGACGACGCGTTCGAGGTGCTCAAGAACCCGGCGACGCGCGACGACTACCTGATCCGGCTCGAACACGGCACCCCGGTCACGTTCGGCGCCGAGGGCGAGTGGTGCGTGACCCACCCACCCGGTGCGTTCGGCCTGGAGGTGCGCAAGACGAGCGAGGTGCCGTCGAACGAGATTCTCGTCCACGACGAGACGGTCCCGGGCCTGGCGTACGCGTTTGCCCTGTCCCGCCTGCCGCAGCTCGACCTGCGCTACACGCCGATCGGGGTGTACCGCAACGCCGACCGGCCGTCCTACGACTCGATCGTCCGCGACCAGGTCGAGACGGCCAAGGGGACGGTCGACGATCCGGACGCGGAGCTGGCTTCCCTGCTGGGTTCCGGCGACACCTGGACGATCGTCTGACCCTCAG
>DATCXD010000561.1:0-6965 GCA_036566005.1 Micromonosporaceae bacterium
CTGGCGGCGCCACGCTCGCCGCAGCCGTTGCGATTCGCGACGACGACGACGCCGCGAGCTCGTCGACGCTGGACATGCTGACATCGCTCGTCGACAAGTCGCTCCTCGCCATACGCGACGATGCCCCGGAACCGCGTTACATAATGCTCGAAACGATCCGTGCCTACGGTCAGCTGCGACTGGACGAGGCCGGCGAGCACGAGACCGCGCGGATGGCACACGCCGCGTATTTCGAGCGGCTCGCCAGCGATGCGTCCGACAAGCTGCTCGGGGCAGAGCAGTTGCCGTGGCTGGCGAAACTGACCGCCGACCATGACAACCTCAACACGGCCGTGCGGTATGCGGCCGCGGCCGGCGATGCGCGTCGGGCCGTCCGACTCGTCGGCTCACTCGGCTGGTACTGGTGGCTGCGCGGGCATCGCAGCGAAGGCGTCGAGCTCGTCAAGGCCGCGCTCGCCCTCGACTACGACGACGCCGACCTGTCCGATCCCGAACTCGAGGAGCGGGCGATCGCGTACACGGTCGGGGCGTTGCTCACCGTCGACAGTACGAAGGAGATGTCGCTCGCACTCGAATGGTTCGACGCCGGCGCCGAAATCGTGGAACGTATCGGTTGGCCGTCCACGCCGTTGCTACGACTGGTCGTGCCCCTACGCAAGGGCGTCTTCGAGACATACCAGTCGGGCGTACCACCGGTCGACGACGATCTCGGCATGCCGATCGACGATCCGTTCCCCTGGATCGCCGCGACCGCGCGGATCATGCGGGCGCATGTCCTGCTGAACTTCGGCCGGGCGCTGGAGCGGGCCGACGACGACTTCCGGGCCGCGCTCGCGGTCTACCGGCAGCTCGGCGAGCGATGGGGGACCGCCGTCAGCCTCGTGTCGCTCGGTGGGCTCGCGGCGTGGCGCGGCGACTTCCGTACCGCGATCGCGGATCTCGACGAAGCGCTGTGCTGCGTGACCGAAATGGGCGCCTGGGAGGACCGGGTCGTGTTCCAGGTCTTCCTGGCCCGATTCCTGTGGGCCGACGGCGACCGGGACCGCGCGTACGCGTCGCTCGCCGCGGCCGAGCGCGGGGCTCACCGGCTCGGCGTGCCGGAGGCGCAGGCCAATGTGTCGGTCGCGGCCAGCGACCTCGCGCGGCTCGACGGAGATCTGTTCCTCGCGCTCGACCATCTGCGGCGTGCGGAGCGCTTTGCCGCGCACGACACCGTTGCGTCGCAACTGCGGGCGATTGTCGCGAGCTCCCGAGGCTATCTGGAGGCGGCGCAGGGCGAGGTGGAGGAGGCGAGGCGGTGGCACCGGGCGGCCGTCGACTACGCGATCTCGCCGGTCGATGCGCCGGTGATTGCTCAGGTGCTGGTCGGCCTGGCCGAGATCTCGCTACTCGATGGGAAGCCGGGATCCGCGGCAATGATCCTCGGCGCCAGCGCCGCCGTGCGGGGGACGGAGGACCTATCCCTGATGGACGGTCGGCGGGTAACTTCGGCCGCGCGCGCGGCACTCGGCGAGGAGCACTTCGACGCGGCGTACCAGCGGGGTCTCACGACCACGACGAAGCAAATTGGCGCGCTCGTCGGGATCGACCTCCCGGAGCTGACCGCGGCCCCGCACGACTCCTGATACCGTTCGCGGCACGCCGCGCCGGCCCGTCGACGTACCAGCGGGCGTTTGTTACGCGCGGCGTTTGAACGCACGAACCGCGAGTGGCGCGAACACCACGGTAAAACCGAGTGCCCACAGCAGCGACTGCAATGCCGGTGTGGCAACGGGTCCGGACACGAGCAGCCCGCGGATCGCGTCGGACAGGATGGTCACCGGATTCACGTTCGACCACGCCTGCAACCAGCCCGGCATCGACGCGGTTGGCACGAACGCATTGGACGTGAACGTCAGCGGAAACAGCACGATGAATTCGAAGATCTGCACCTTCTCCGGGCTCGCGACAATCATGCTGACCAGCACGATCGACCACGAGATCGCGAGCGTGGACACCATGACCAGACCGAACGCGCCGACCACGCCGAACACATTCGTGCCGACGCGGAACCCGAGCAAGGCGCCGACACCGAGCAGCATCGCCACCGACCACGCCTGCTTGACCAGGTCGGCCAGGATCCGGCCGGCCAGCGGCGAGAAACGGGCGATCGGCAGCGCCCGGAGTCGGTCGAAGAAGCCCTTCTCCAGATCGGTCGAGAGCCCGACACCGGTGTTCAGGGTGGTGAACAACGAGTTCTGCACGATGATGCCGGCCAGCGCGAAGGTGAGGTAGTCATGCGGTGACCCGGAGATCGCGCCGCCGAAGACGTACGTGAAAAGCAGCAGGAACATGACCGGCTGCACACTGAAATCAATCAGCTCGAACGGGTTGTGCTTGATCTGCACCAGCGTCCGCCAAGCGAGCGACATGGTCTGGCGCAGGCCCTGCACAGGCGTGATGCGGATCGACAGGCTTCTCACGCTGGCTTGGCCGCGCTTCGTCGACGCGGGCGCGGGGACGGTCACGGTGGAAGTCATGCGCGGTTCCTTTCGAGTTCGCGGTTTGCGTTGGTGTTGACGCCGCCGTTGGCGGCGGTTTCGTCGGCGCCCTCTTCAGCACGGTGGCCGGTCAGCGACAGGAACACCTCGTCGAGGCTCGATCCGCGCAGCGTCAACTCCGCGGCCAGGATCCGGTGATCGTCGAGGCTGCGGACGAGTTGGGGGAGGACCGCGGGGTCGGCGACCGGTGCGGTTACCAGCGTCCCTCGCACCTCCGGCGTGCCCAGCGCGAGCCGGGCCACGTCCGCCGTCAACTGCGGCAGGTCGGTCGGATCGACCGGCCGTACGGCAACGGTCAATGCACCCACGCGGGCCTTGAGCTCAGCCGACGTGCCATGCGCGATCACGGTGCCGTGGTCCACGACGGCGATCTCATCGGCCAACTGGTCGGCCTCGTCCAGATACTGCGTCGTCAACAGCACCGTTACCCCGTCCGCGACCAGACCGCGGATAACCTCGTACATGTCGTTGCGGCTGCGCGGATCGAGACCGGTCGTCGGCTCGTCGAGGAACAGGATCTGCGGCCGTGTCACCAAGCTCGCCGCGAGATCGAGACGCCGTCGCATCCCGCCCGAGTAGGTCTTGACCGCGCGGTCGCCGGCGTCATCGAGGCGGAATTGTTGGAGCAGATCTGTCGCGCACTTCCGCGCGGTGCTCCGCGACTGGCCGACAAGGCGCCCGATCAGGAGCAGATTCTCGACTCCGGTGAGGGTTTCGTCGACCGAGGCGTACTGGCCGGTGAGGCCGACGATCTGACGGACCTGGTGCGCTTGGCGTACGACGTCATAGCCGCCGACCTCGGCGTGGCCGCCGTCCGGCTCTAGCAGCGTGGCGAGAATCCGTACGGTCGTCGTCTTTCCGGCGCCATTCGGGCCTAGGAGGCCGAAGACCGAACCCGTCGGGACCGCCAGGTCGGCGCCCGCAAGCGCGGTTGTCGCGCCGAACGTCTTGGTGAGGTCATGGGCAACAATCGAATGTGTCATGCCGACCACCGTGCACCGGCGTCCTGCCGCGGCTCTGTGCGCGCGCTGACACCGCTGACAGATCGCTGACGCGGGTGTGCGTTGTGTGTTGTCGCGTCTGGTCGGCCTGATGTCTGCCGCGTGTTGTCGCGTGTTGTCGCGCATCCGGATGCCGATGACGTTGCACCGTTGCTGTCTCATGGGAAGAACTCCCCGGGTAACTTGGATGTGCGTTACACGAGAGCGTGACGGGACCCGAAAACACACGTGGGCATGGAGTTTCCGTCACGTACGGGAGTGGATCATGGACCTGCTTCGGCTGATTTCGCTGTACAGCGGCGTCATGGTCGTGATTTCGGTCATTTACTTTGTCAGTCGGGACGCGCGACCGGCGGCGCTAGCGACGTTGGCAGTGGTCTCCGCCGGCGCAATCGTCGTGGGCGTCCGACGATATCGTCCGGCCGCGTCGTTCTGGTGGTTGACACTCGCGCTCGCACTGGTGCTCGACGCCGCCGGTGGCATCGTCTACGACGCCTTGCCCGGCCCCGCCGGCCAGCCCAAACCGTGGAACTGGACGGTGTGGGTCGACCAGGGTCTGATGTTCGTGCTCTTCGTCGCGGCCATAGTGGGACTCGCGCGCTCGACGTTCCGGGGTGTTTCCGCCGCAATCGACTTGGCCATCATCGTTCTCGGCGCGGGACTGATCGGCGGGATTGTCATCGCATTGCCGTACGCGGGCGCTGCCGACGGCGTGGTCGGTGCGATTCGCGTGTCCTACGTTCTCCGCGATGTCGTCATCTTCGCGATCGCGGTCCATCTCGCCACCGCTCTGCGCTGGACATGGTCCGTCGCGGCGCTTCTGGGTGGACTGCTCGGTTTCGTTACATACGACGCGTTGTATCGGTTTGCCCGCGCCCAGAGCGAGCGACCCAGCGGAGCGATCATCGACCTCGGTCTCATCGCGTTCTTCGTATTGATCGGAGCGGCCGCACTTCTGCCGTCGATGCGACGGCTGGACACGCCGGTGTCGCGGGACGGCCGCGACGCCTCACCGGTGCGCCTGGGGCTTGTCGTCGTACTAGCTCTCATGCCGTCGGTGGTCCATCTCCGCAGCATCCTCCGCGAACCGTCGCCCTTCGAGGCATTGATCTTCGCAGCCGCCACATTCGTCCTCGTGCTCGCGCTCGCGCGCATCATCGATGTCGCGTTGCAGCTGCGCCGCCAGGTGTACGGCGAGCGGGTCGTGCGCGAGGTCGTCGTCGAGCTGGCCGACGCACAAACCGAAGCAGAGATTCCACCGATCCTTGAACGCGGCGTCGGCCGGCTCTTTCCGGCATCGGTGCGGCACACCGTACAGATCACCTCGAGCACGATGGCCGAACCGTCGGGCCGCGCACCGCCGGCCGTCGACGCCGGCATTATTTCCGAGACGTCGGCCGATCGCCCGGATATCGTCGCTGGCCGGGGTGGGCGGGCATTGATCGCTGTCCCGTTGCTGCGGGACAAAGCGTTGGCCGAGTCGCGAGTTGCGGATCGCGGCGCGCAACAGGATGCCGTTGCGGCCGGCACCGACCCGGTCGCGCCGGCGCCGGCACGACCAGCTGGGCCGACGCTGGTCGTGCACAGCGCAAAGACGACGTTGAACGTGCTTCGGCCGCGACTGGAGACCTTGGCGGCGCAGGCCGGGTCCACATTGGAGCGCATCCGGCTGAACGAGGACAACCTCCGGCACACGACGGAGTCCTATTTCCGTACGCTCGTGCAGAACAGCGCGGATGTCATTCTCATTCTGGACGACGATGACTGCGTGCGGTACGCGAGCCCATCCGCCCACGACGTCTTTGGTCCCGGTCCGATCGCCGGGGAACGCCTGCCGGCGCTAGTCGGCGAGCGCGATCGCGTCCGGGCCAAGCAACTTCTCGAGCAGGTTCGTCGCGGCGAGATCGGCCCAGCCGGTCGGGAACGAGTAGCCGGCTCGGCCGCCCAGGACGACTGGGTTGTGCGCGGTGGCGGCGTGGACCCGGCCCGCGTCGAGGTGTCCTGCCGCGATCTGCGGGCGGACGCGACGATCGCCGGCCTCGTGGTGACCCTGCGCAACGTAACGAAACAGCGGCTTCTCGAGTACGAACTCGTGCAACAGGCGCTGCACGACCCGCTGACCAAGCTCAGCAACCGCGTGCCCTTCAGAAAGCGGCTCGAGTCGGCCGCTGCCGAGACTGCTGAGGGCATCACCGCCGTTCTCTTTGCCGATCTCGATGACCTCAAGATGGTCAATGACGTATACGGTCACGAGGCTGGCGACGCCATGCTGGTCGCGATCGGACATCGATTGGCCCAATTCGTCGATGCGCTCGACGACGGTGATCAGAACCTGGCCGCCCGTCTCGGCGGCGACGAGTTTGCCGTGCTGCTCACGGGACTCACCAGCGCCGCCGCCGCCGACGAGGCCGCCACGCGCCTGCAGAGTTTGCTGTCCCAGCCGATTCAGGTCGACGGTCATGAGGTGAGTTGCGGCGTGAGCATGGGCGTCGCGACCACCGCGGAGGACGCGGACACCGGGCAGCACCTGCTGCGCAACGCCGACCTTGCGCTCTACGCGGCGAAAGGTGGGGGCAAGAGCCAATGGCGCCACTACGAACCATGGATGCGGACCACCGTGATGGCACGGCTCGAGGTGCGCTCGTCCTTGGAGCGCGCGATCGACGACGACACGCTGCTGTTGGAATATCAGCCGATCGTTGCGCTGGCGAATGCGGAGCCGGTCGGCTTCGAGGCGCTGCTCCGATGGGACCACCCCACCCGCGGCCGGTTGTCGCCGAACGAGTTCATCGACGTCGCCGAGGAATCCGGTCTTATCCCGGCGATCGGCGAGTGGGTGCTCGCGACGGCCACCCGTACCGCTGGTGACTGGACGCCCGGTTCGGACGGCACCGCACCGTACGTCAGCGTCAACGTATCGGCGCGACAGTTTCGCTCGGCCGGCTTCATCGCCGCGGTCGATCGGCTCTTCGACGAGACCGACATTCCACCGACGCGTGTGATGCTGGAGATCACCGAAAGCCTTCTCCTGCGCGACGATGAAACTGTCTGGCAAGATCTCGCCTACCTGCGGCGAGCCGGCGTCCGCATCGCGATCGACGACTTCGGCACCGGATACTCGGCCCTGACCTATCTCCGGCACGTACCCCTTGACGTGATCAAGCTCGACCGTTCATTCACGCAGTCGATGGTGGTTTCGGTGCAGCAGCGCGAGCTCGTGCAGGGCATTGTCGGGCTGGCTGACATCCTCGGGCTGGAGGTCGTCGCGGAGGGCATCGAAACACAGCAGGAGCGTGCGGTCGCGGCGCAGATCGGTTGTACGTTTGGTCAGGGTTTCCTGTTCAGCCGACCTATTCCGGCGGACCGGACGCTGAGGTGGCTGACCGAATGGCGGGCCGTCGAGAAGCGCGAGATCGAGCCGCTG
>DATCXD010000565.1:0-10167 GCA_036566005.1 Micromonosporaceae bacterium
ACATCCCACGCTCGCGGGCGGCGCCGCGACGATACCGGCGCCGAACGGCGCGGCCGGCGGTCGCGTCGGGACAGGCCAGGTTGGCCAGGTTGGCGAGATCGGCGAGTCGCAGCCGGTCGATCACACCGCCGGCGTGCCGGCACCGGTCGATCCCCGCACGTCGGACGACGGCCGCCCGCCGGCCGGCGAGCAGGCAGTGGACCAGCCCACGGTCGATGGCCGGCGGACGCCGATTGATTGACGGCGACCCCGATTGCCGGTGACCTGAACTGCCGGCAATGCAGCTCAGCAGCGATGTGCCGATCGCTCTGGTCACCATGAGGAGACGACGGACGTGAGCGTGCCAGCCGAGCGCGCGGCCAGGTTGTGTCCAGGTCACATTCAGTTATTTTTCGGTCCCCCTAAGTAATCTCGACGAAACACTGCCAACACCCGGGAGGAACCGCAATGCATCCAGCCCCCACCGCGTTGAACTGCCCGAAGTGCAACGGCACCATGCGGGCGTACGAACGCAACGGAGTCATGATCGATCAATGTGGCGAGTGTCGCGGCATCTTCCTTGACCGCGGCGAACTCGAGCGCCTTGTCGATGCGGAGTCGGCGTTCTACCAGACGGTTGACAGTCGCGGCCCGGCAGCCGCGCGCGTCCCCGCGAGCGGCGACTCCGACGTGCAGGGATTTGGCCACTACGGCGACGGGCACTATGGCGGCGGCCATTACGGCAGCCACGGCAACAGGCCGTATCGCAAGCGCAAGAAGGGTGGATTCCTGAGCGAGCTGTTCGACTGAACAACCGGTCGAGTCGCGGTCAGGACCCCAGGTCGAAGTCGACCACGATCGGGGCGTGGTCCGACGGCCCTTTGCCCTTGCGGACTTCGCGGTCGATGTACGCCCGACCCACGTGATCAGCGATCACCGGCGTCACGTACACGAGGTCGATGCGCATGCCCATGTCCTTGTGGAACATGCCCGCTCGGTAGTCCCAGTAGGTGAACGGGTTCGGCCCTTTCATCGGCTCGGGCACGATATCCCGAAGGCCCACGCCGAGCAGTGCCGTCAACGCTTCCCGTTCTGGCGCGGTCACGTGGGTCGAGCCGACGAACGCCGACGGATCCCAGACGTCGGCGTCGGTGGGCGCGACGTTGAAGTCACCGCAAACCGCGAACGGCGCACCGGTGGCGACCGTCGGTCCGAGTGCGGTGCGGAGTGCGGCCAGCCACTCCAACTTGTACGTGTAGTGTGGGTCGTCCACGGTACGGCCGTTCGGGACGTACACAGACCAGACCCGTACGCCGCCGCACGTGGCCCCGATCGCGCGTGCCTCCGGATCCGGGAACCCCGGCTGACCGTCGAATCCTTCGGTGATGTTGTCAAGGCCGACCCGGGACAGGAGCGCCACGCCATTCCATCGGCCGCTGCCGAGCGCGGCGACCCGATAGCCGAGGTCGCCGACCTCCCGTACCGGAAAGTCCGATGTCTTCGTCTCTTGCAGGCACACGACGTCGGGTGACGTGCCGTCGAGCCACTCCAGAAGGCGCGGCAGGCGTGCGGTGACCGAGTTGACGTTCCACGTAGCAAGGCGCATACCGGCTGACCTTAGTCGCCGGGTCCGGCAGTTTTGCCGAGGCGGGAGGGTCTCGGTCGACGAGCACGCCGCCGCGGTCGGCCGGTGGCCAGCAACCGGGCGACCTGCCGGATTCGGGCGTCGACGCGGATCTCATCGAGCGCCGCCGGCAGCGGCATCCGCCAGTTCGGATACTGGTCGGTGGTGCCGGGCATGTTGGGCTGCCGCAACTCGCCGAGCACGTCGTAGAAGGACGCCGCGATCAGACGGGCCGGACTCGCCGCGAGCGCCGCGTGCATCGCCATCACGATGTCGTCATCGGACGGGCTGCGCTGACCGGGACGCTCGGACGTGTCGAGCAGAAATCCGTTGGCCCGCAACATCTTCACGAGCTGCCGCCGATCGTCGTCGGCGCGCGCCTGTTCGACCGCCACGCTTTCGGTCAGTAGCCCCAACTCCGCTCTCGCGTGGACATGAATGCCGGTCAGGAAGCCGTACGCCGTCGGCAGATCGTGCGTCGAGATCGAGGCCAACGCGTTACGTGGCCACTGGTCGGGTGGAAGGAACGGGCTACCGGGCCGGTCCCAGTCGCGCGCGAACCACGCGACCGTTGACCCGAGCATGTTCCGCGACCGTAGAGCCCGCGACACCGCCGGCTGTACGGTGCCGAGGTCCTCGCCGATCACGACCGCACCGGCACGCTCCGCCTCCAGCGCCAGGATGCCGAGCATCGCGTCCGCGTCGTAGTGGACGTACGTGCCATTGGCAGCGCCCGCGCCCGGCGGGATCCACCACAACCGGAACAGACCAGCGACGTGGTCGACACGCAGGCCGCCGGCGTGACTCAATACCCGGCGAAGCAGATCCCGATAGGCCGCGTAACCCGTTTCGGCCAGCCGATCCGGGCGCCAGGCGGCCAGACCCCAGTCCTGGCCGAGTTGATTGAACGCATCCGGTGGCGCACCGACCCGGGCACCCGTGGCCAACACATCCCGGAGCATCCAGCCGTCGGCCCCGCTCGGGTCGACGCCGACCGCAAGGTCATGCACGATCCCCACGGGCATGCCGGTCTCCTGCGCGGCGCTCGCCACGGTCGCCAGTTGCTCGGCGCACAACCGTTGCAGCCACACGAAAAATGCGATCCGGTCGGCCAGTTCCCCGCCCGCCGCCGTCACGGCGTCGCTGCTCGGGTCGCGTAGCTCGGGCGCCCATGTCCGCCAATCCGGGCCGTTCCGCTCGGCCAGGGCGCAGTAGGTCGCGAACGACGTCACGTCCGGGTCGGCATCCAGATCGATCGGGCCGGCCAGCGGGAAAAGCAGTTCGAGGGCCGCGAGCTTCGCCGACCAGACCGAGTCGTAGTCGATCAGGTCGGACGCCGTGCCCATCGGCGGACGCAGCGCGGCCACCCGGCCGGCGAGGTCCGCGTCCGCTCCGCGGAACGCGGCGGTCTCGGTCACGCTGAGGTAGAGCGGATTGGTGAACCGGCGGCTCGTGGGCGAATAAGGCGATGCCGGTACGGGATGGGTCGGCCCGACGGCGTGCAGTGGATTGAGCAGGATGAGTCCGGCTCGCGTGTCGTCGACCACGTTATCGGCAGCGCCATCGACAGCGGCATCGACAGCCGCATCGAGTGCGGCGTCGGCTGGGTGTTGGCCGGCCGCACCCCGGCCGCCGGCCCACCGCGTCAGGGATGCAAGGTCGGAGAGGTCGCCCATTCCCCACGAGTCGGCCGAATGCAACGCGTACAGCTGAAGCATCCAGCCCCACGTCGGTGCCGCCGCCGGCAGCCGGTGCGGCACCACGACGAGCGTGACGTCCTGCTCACCACAGGCCAGGCGATGCCACCCGAGCGGCAGGTCGCCCGGCAGCGCATCGCCGACGTCGAGGCGTTCGCCCTCCTCGGTCGTCACCACGCCCGGTCCCGGCAACGGACGGCCGACGCCACTTCGCAGCACGATGGTCGGCGGGAGGCGACGCGCCTTGGCCGACGCGCGAGCCGACGCCAGCGCTGCCGCGATGCGCTCCGGTGTAGTGGCGTCGACGTCGAGCAGGCCGAGCACGCTGACGACCGTCTCAGCGCTCACCGCCACACGTTCGTGCCGCGAGTCCTCGTACCACGTCGCCACGCCATGTGCCCTCGCGAGCGCGACCAGTTGCCGATCCATGCGCCTCCCCACCGTCGACGCACACTACCCAACCCCTTGCGGCGGTCAGCCCCGCTCGAGGAGGCCGTCGAGGATCTCCCGCGTGCGCTCGGTCATGCCGAGCCCGTCCGTACGTTCCCATGTCCCGATCTCCTTCTCGGCCAGATCGGCGAAGGAGATGGCGGTGTCGAGGACGGCCATGTAGTAGACCGCGTTGAGGACGTTGATGTGCATGCGGTCCGGGAAGGGGCCATCACCGGACGAGTATTCGCGCAGCATTTCCATGCCCTTGTTGTGCATGGACACCGCCCATTCGCGCAGGGCTCCGACCGCGGCCAGTGCGTCGCCAGTTTCCCCCTGATCGGCGAATGTCAGGCGCAGCAACGGTTCCAGTTGCGGGCGAGGTTGTTCGCTCGGGCGGCCGAGCCAGGCGCGCAACGCTTCGCGACCATGGTCGGTGATCTCGTAGCGATTGCGGGACCGTCCACCGTCCACTTCACGGAACGACCGGGCGAGGCCGTGCGCGACGAGCCGGCGTGGCTCCTCGTAGAGCACGCTGTCCTCTTTCGGCCAACAGAAGGCGAGGCTGCGACGGGCCTGCTGGACCAATTCGTAACCGGTCCAGGACCGTAAGGCGAGCAACCCGAGCACCGCGTACGAGGTAGTCGGGAGATCATCTGGCATAGCGGCACTTTACTGCCGTACGCGAGAGGAGGATACTCCGCTACCGGAGTAGTCCCGAACGGAGATCGGATATGACGAACCGCGCCTCCGCGCCGGCCACCCCCAAGCCGGCCACTCCGGCGTCGTTGACCGATCCGGCCATCACGGTCGATCACCTCGCCGTCGCGATCAAACAACTCGCCCTCGCGATCAAACAACTCGTCCGCCTGTTGTCGAACGTACGGAACCCGAATGCGCCGGCGACCAACCGGTGGACCGTCACCGACGTGGCCGCGCACATCGCCGGCAACCTCGAGGTGTGCACCGCGATGGTGCGGGGCGTCCCGTCGCCCGCTGGTTCGATCGACGCGATCGGAGCGCTCAACGACCTGGTGATCGCGACGCTCGGCGAGCGTGACATCAACCGGTTGGGTCAGCACATCGAGGCGCACGCCGCCGCCTACATCGAGGCGATCAGCTCGCTCGACAGCGACTCGTTGGTGCCGTGGCACGCTCACCTGCGCGTGCCCGCGTCGACCCTCGCCGGCCTCAGTCTTGGCGAAGCGATCGTTCACGGTCTGGACATCGCACGCGCCACCGATCAGCCCTGGCCGGTCCGTGCGGAGTGGGCACGTACGGTCATCGACGCCGCCCTGCCCGTATTGCCGCACTATCTGAAGCCGGATCGGGTGGCCGACCGGCACATGCGGTTCAAGATCCGCCTCCGCGGGTCCGAGCCCCTAACCGCACACTTACTTATCGCGGATGGCCAGCTCACCGTGACCGAGCGTTCGGTCGGCGGCGACAAGGTCGACTGCTACGTGTCGACCGACCCGTGGACGTTCGTACGCGTGATGTACGGCCGCTCCGGCCTCGCGGCGCCGCTCGCCTCCGGCAAGATCGTCGCCTGGGGCCGGCGGCCGTGGCTGGGCCTGCGGCTGCCCGGGTACTTCCGCGCGCCCTGACCCACGGGTGCCCCGGCACCAGTCTCGCCCGCCGGCCGACCGCAACTGTGTAAGGCTCGAACCGTGGACGCATGGGAAGACGAAAGCTCGCGCAGCCGGTGTACGGCCACCCACGTGTTTCCCGGCGCGGACGGCGATGTGACGGTCCGGTGCGACGGGCAGGCCGGACACAGCGGACCGAGCCATCAGGGACACGTCGGTGCGCATCCGGTGCATTGGACCGAGCCAGCACGAGGGAGCAGCACCGGCGGCTCGTCCCCGTCCGCGGCGCCACCATCGACCCCGACCTGACGTCCGTCCTCCGCACCGTCGTGCCTTGCCGGAGCGGCCACACGACGAGTCCGGTCGCCGCTCGACCACACCGCCAATGACACACCACCATTGACATACCGCCATTGACACACCGCCATTGAGCAGCGATTCGACACTGTCTCGGTGTCACCTATGATCGGTCGATGGCTCTCGCGGGTTGGCTGGCGGTCCTCGTCGCCGTCGCCACGGCCGCAGGTGCCCTGGCTCGTCGCTTCGGCATCTCTGAGCCGCTGGTGCTCACGCTCATCGGCATTGCCGGGTCCTATCTGCCCTTCGTTCCGGACCTGCAGCTCACGCCGGACATTGTGCTTGTCGGGCTCTTGCCACCACTGCTCTACACGGCGGCCATCCGAACCTCGCTCGTCGACTTCAAGGCCAACAAACGACCGATCATGCTGCTGTCGGTCGGGCTGGTGATTTTCACCACGTTCGGTGTCGCGCTCGTGGCCTGGGCTCTATTGCCAATCTCGTTCCCCATCGCGATCGCGCTCGGTGCCGTCGTGGCACCCCCCGACGCCGTCGCCGCGACCGCCATCGCCCGACGGACCGGCCTGCCCCGACGCGTGGTGACGATCCTCGAGGGTGAGTCGCTGTTCAACGACGCGACGGCGCTTGTCACGCTCCGGACGGCCATCGCCGCCGTCGCCGGAGCGGTCAGCATCTTGCACATCGGCCGCGACTTTGCACTGAGCGTCCTGGGCGGCATCGCGGTCGGTGTGGTCGTCGCGTACGCGCTCGGGATGATCCGCCGCCGGGTGACCGATCCGGTCATCGACACGACGATCTCGTTCCTCGCACCGTTCGCGGCATACCTTCCGGCCGAACGTATCGAAGGCTCCGGGGTGCTCGCCGTCGTCACGGCGGGTCTGATCCTCGGCCAGAACGCCGCTATCTGGCAGGGTGCGTCGTCCCGGATCGCCGAGCGGACGAATTGGCGGACGATCCAATTCGTCCTCGAAAACGCGGTCTTCGTGCTGATCGGGCTCCAGGTCCGCACGATCGTATCCGGTGCCTGGCACGCCGGACTCGGCCATCAACGGTTGATCATCGCGTGTCTCGCCGTGCTCGGCGCAGTCTTCGTGCTCCGCCCGATCTGGGTCTTCCCGGCCACGTACGTGCCGCGGTGGATCCCGGCGGTCGGACGGGCCGATCTGCCACCGCCGTGGAAGATCCCGGCCGTGATCTCGTGGGCGGGGATGCGCGGCGTGGTGACGCTTGCCGCCGTCTTCGTGATACCGGCCAACACTCCGTACCATCCGGTCCTGGTTTTGATCGCGCTCGTCGTGGTCGCCGGCACGCTGCTGGTGCAGGGCACGACACTGCCCTGGCTGGTACGGAAGATGAACATGTTCGGCCCGAGCAGGGCGGAGGACGCCCTCCAGGTCGCCAACCTTCTCCAGCAGGTCACCGCGGCTGGCCAACGGTTGCTCCGCCACGTGACCGACGACAACACGCCGCCCGAGTTGATCGAGCAGTTGCTCGCCCGCGACGAGAGCCGGACGAACTCGGCGTGGGAACGTCTCGGGCCCGGCGAGGCCGAGCGCCGAACACCGAGCGAGAGCTATCGCAAGCTGCGCGTGAAGATGCTGCATGCCGAGCGGAGCGAGCTTCTCCGCGTGCGGGACACGGGCGTGCTCGACCACGAGGTATTGCAGGTCGTGATGGCGATGCTGGATCTTGAGGAGTCGATGATCGACCGCGTCGAGGAGGCGGCGGACAGCATCCGCGAGGAGGAGCTCACGCTGGTGCCGGGCTCAGCCGAGTGTGATCATCTCCGCGATGCACCACGCACCCAGCGACCGGACACGCCCGGCGTCTGCCAGGAATGCGTCGACGAGGGCGTCCACTGGGTGCATCTTCGGATGTGCCTGGCCTGCGGCCACGTCGCCTGCTGCGACTCCAGCCCGCGACGGCACGCGACGGCGCATCACGGGCGCACGGACCACCCCGTGATGCGCAGCGTCGAGCCGGGCGAGGCATGGCGCTGGTGCTACGAGGACGAGCTTCTCGGCTGACGCTGTGATCCGGCATAGGATCGACAATCTCGGCGACCGCCCGGCGGCAGGAGGAGACTCACGCAATGTTGATCCAGGTCATCACGAGTACGACACGTGAAGGTCGCTTCGGCGACAAGGTCGCTCGGTGGGTCATCGACCACCTGAGCGCGTGCGGCGATCTCGATGTCGAACTCATCGACCTGCGCGAATTTTCACTGCCGTTCTTCGATGGGCTGCCGCCGGCCCGTGCTCCCCGCGAGTATTCCGTCGAGGAGGTCGGCCGACTCGGCCGTGCGATCGACCGCGCCGACGGCTACGTGGTGTTGACGGCCGAGTACAACCACGGCTATCCGGCGGTGCTGAAGAACGCGATGGACTGGACATTCGTCGAATGGCGACGCAAGCCGATCGCGTTCGTCGGCTGGGGCAACGTCGGCGGCGCGCGCGCCATCGAGCAACTGCGACAGGTCGCGGTCGAATACGAGATGGCTCCGCTGCGCCACGCGGTGCACATCCTGCCGGTCGTGATGAATCCTGCGCGCCAGTCCAAGGATCCAACCGACATCAGCGCATTCGATCCGATAGACCCCAAGCTCAAGTTGTTGGCCGAGGATCTGGTCTGGTGGGCCGGCGCCCTCCACAACGCGCGCGAGGCGAGTGAGCGCTAATCGCTGGCCCTTTGCGGGCGGTCCCGTTGCGGCGTTGCCGTTGGCGGCGTTGCCGTTGCCGGGCCGTTGGCGGCGTTGCCGTTGCCGTTTCGGGCCGTTCGCGTTCCGGCCGTTGCTGTCAGGGCGGCTGCTGTTACGGCCGTTCGCGTTGATCGTTCGCGGCGGCCGCACGTCGTGCCCCGATCACCGATTGCCGTCCGGAGTAGGTCCGTCCCTTCCACGCCGCGCCACGACCACGGAAATGTTGGACCGCGGAGTCGACGGTCATGCCGAGGTACAGCGTCGCGGTGAACGGCAACACCAGCGCCAAGGCCCACGGCAGCCGGTAGTAACGCAGCATCGGCACGTACAGCGCCGTCATCAGTGCATAGCCGGCGGCGCCGAGGAGCAGCGTCGGTACATCGACGGTGGCCGCGCCGATGACCAGGCACGCGGGGGGCACCCAGAACACCAGGGCCAACCCGACGACCGTACCGACGAGCAGCGTGAGCGAGCGGTGCAGTTGCGCGAAGGCGCTGCGGGCCACCATCTGCCAGAGCGAACCCAATTCCGGGTACGGTCGGATCGAGTCGACGTGGTCGGCCAGCCCCAGGAACGTCCGCCCGCCCGCGCGCTTGATGGCCCGAGCCAGGGCGACGTCGTCGATGACTGCGTCCCGGATAACGTCCAGCCCGCCGGCCCGGACGAGTGCGGTTCGCCGTACGAGACTGCACCCGCCGGCGGCGGCCGCCGTACGCGCTTCGACCTTGTTGCTCCAGCGAAACGGATAGAGCAGCGCGAAGAAGTAGACGAACGCCGGCACGATGAGTCGCTCCCAACCGGTCCGTACGCGCAGTCGCGCCATCTGCGACACGAGATCGAGCTGGTTTGCCTCGGCCGCGCGGACCAGCAGGGTGAGCGAGTCGGATTCGTGGGCGATATCGGCATCGGTGAACAGCAAGTAGTCGAAACTGTCGTCTTGATGGCGAGCCGCGGTGTCGGTCGTTGCCGCTTCTGTCATAACGCTGTCGATCGTTGCGGTGTTGGTCCCGGCCCTGTCGTTCTCGGCACCGTCGGCCGTCGCCTCGACGGACCCGGCCCTATCGTTCTCGGCGTTATCGGTCTCGGCGCCGTCGGCCGTCGCCGCATCGGACCCCGCGCTGTCGGTCTCGGCACCGTCAGCCGTCGCGACGTCGATCCCGGCCCTGTCGGTCTCGACACCGTCGGCCGTCGCCGCGTCGATTGTTGCGCCGTCCGCGGCCGCAATGCCGGCCCGGAGCGCCCAGAGCTTGCCGGCCCATCCCGCTGGCGGCTCACCCGGACCGATCACTGTTATATCCGGCCAACGGTCGGCCAGGAACGCGGCCGTGCCGTCGGTCGAGTTGTCATCGACCAAGATCACCCGCTTTCGGCCGGGATAGTCCTGAGCGACGAGCGTCGACAGCGTCAGCGGCAGCACGTCAACCTCGTCCCGCGCGGGCACGATGATCGCGACTGACGGCCACGGCGTGCCTGTCGGGTCGACGGCTAACGGCAGCCGGATGTTTGTTCGCCAGTACATGCCGCGTGCGAGCGCCAGCCACACCCACGACGTGAGGGCCACACCGGCCAGGATTCTCAATGTCAGCACGCGACCGTCACCACGCGGCCGAGCTTGCCATCCGAGCGGGCACCAGCGGAAGCGACCCACCCGGCCATCGACGTCACAGCCACGAACGCGCCCGAAGCCGGTGACGACGACTTTCCGTTGAAGCCCGAAAGCTGGACTCTCGCGTGAACGTCGCGCACTGTGGCCGCCTCGAATGACTGAGCTGTGACCTGATCGTGAGCTTCAGCCGGCCGGCCTCTATCAGAGCGGCGCCTTTCGAGCCGCTC